>JAHUZY010000433.1 GCA_019264505.1 Phenylobacterium sp.
TGGCTCGGGTACGAGCCGGCGCCGCTCTACATGGGGCGCTTTCTCGTCGAGTCGGTGAGCAAGAGCGGCCCCCGGCGCCGCATGACGATTTCCGCCAAGGCGGCCGAATTCACCGGCCCGATCCGCGCTGCGAAGGTCCGCTCGCACCATGGGAAGACGCTCGGCGAGATCGCGACCGCCATCGCGGCCGAGCACGGCCTCAAGCATGTGATCGCGCCGGAGGTAGCCGCCCTGGTCATCGAGCACATGGACCAACAAACCGAGTCCGACCTCGCGTTCTTGCAGCGCCTGGCGACGCGATCCGGCGCGGTCTTCAAAGTCGCCGACGGGAACCTCTTGCTCACGAAGAGGGGGTCGAAAACTCTCCCATCAGGCGAGGCGAACGTCTCGACTACCATCCGGCCCGCTGATGTCGCGTCGTGGGAGTGGGAGAGCGGCGGCCGAACCGACTACAAAGCCGTGGCCTGCACCTATCGCGACGACGCTACTGGCGAGCGCAAGACGGCCGTGGCCGGCGATCCCGCGTCGACATCAAAGCACCGAGACCGCCGACTATACGGCTCCAAGGCCGAGGCCGAGGTGGCGGCGAAGGCGCAACTCGACGACTGCGCGCGCGGCAAAGTCTCGGCGCGCATCGAGACCAGCCTCGGCCGCCCCGAGGTTTTCGCCGAATGCGAAGTGGTGCTTGAGGGCTTCGACTATGAAGTCGACGGTGCATATCGGGTGAAGAGCGTCCGCCACACCCTGGACGGCGGCGGCCTTCGATCCTCGATCACGCTGGAGATCGGCGAGAGCGCCGATCCAGACTAAGGCCTGCCTTTTTTTCGTCTGGCTTGGCGGATGCGTCCGTCGCTCAACCGTCGTCACTTCTGGCCTCGACGCCGGCCCGCAAGACGTTGACCCAGGCACGGCGGATCGCGACGGATCAATCGGTCATAACCTGCTGTTTTAACGACAATATTCAGCTTGACGGCGCTCCGCCGCACTGACCTTTTCGCCTCGCGGCCCGTCGGTGGTCGCCAGGGAGACCCACATGTCAGACAACACCTTTGCCGCAGCGTTCGGCGCTTACAGCCTGGCCGGTATTGAAGCCGGCGGGTTTGATGATCCGGCGAAAGCCGCCGCGCGTCGGGAGCAAGACGCCCTAGAGGCGCTCATCGCTATCCGCTCGCCTCATGTGGCGGGCATCCTCGGTAAGGTCGAGATCGTCGCCGATCACGTCCGCGACTACCCGGAAACCTATGGCCGGCTCGTCGGCGAGCTTGCCGCCTGCGACCGAGAGTTGTCGGGGCCGGCGGCCGACCTCGCACAGGTCGGCGAGGCCCTGGCGGTGGTCGCTCGACGCTTTGAGCGGGAGGGATTGTTCAACGGCTTCGTCCGCCTTCTAGGGTCGGCGGCCGAGGACGCTAGGGCGTTGGCAGCGTGAGCGCACCCACGGTAGGCGCTGGCGCGTATCCACCGCCTCGACGAGCTAAAAAAGCTCAATGCGCGCAGACAACGCTTCCGGCGTGTTGACCGGGTGTTGACCGCCGCGATCACCTAGATTTTTCGGATTTTGGGTCTCGTTCCAACCCCTTGATTTATCAAGGGAGTTTGGAGCGGGCGAAGAGATTCGAACTCTCGACCCCAACCTTGGCAAGGTTGTGCTCTACCACTGAGCTACGCCCGCGCTTTTCGATGCCGACCCGTGTGGCCGCCCCGAAAATCGAGAGCGGGCTTATGGCAGAGGAGTTGGGCCTTGGCAAGCGGCCTAGCCGCCGAATTTCGGGGCCTTCAGTCTGCGCTTGTTCACATGGTCCTTGGGCGGCTCAGCCACCGCGTCCGGGTACTCCCCGCGGAAGTAGAACCGCTGCCAGGCCTCCTTGGTGGCGTCAGGGTCTCTGCGACTGATCTTGGCGTTGAACTCGGTCCGGTGCTTCTCCCAGGCGGTGTACTGGCCCAGAAGGTCGGCGTTGCGGGCCAGCGGCCGGATCACCGGCTGGAACTCCGCCAGGGGTTTGTCCTGCACCAGGGTGATGAAGCAGAAGGGCTCGCCCTTGCGGAAGCTCACCCGGCCCGGGCGGGTGAAGATCCAGTTCATGGTGAAGGGGAAGGGCAGCCACTCGGTCTCCACCAGGCCGGCCAGGGGCTGGATCCCGTCCTTGACGTGGTTGGGCGGCCCCTGGGCCATCATCGACCAGCCGGGCGGGGTGCGGAACAGGTAGCCCGGGTGGAAGGTGATCACCCCGTGGCTGAAGTGCGACTTGGCGAAGTTGTGGAAATCCGGGTGGGGATTGTCCGGAATGAGGGTGATGTCCTCCTGGAACTTGCCGCCATTCCATTCGGCGCTGAATCCCATGGGGCAGAGGATTTCCCAGCCGGTGGTGTTGGCCATGGTGAGCGGCAGGCACCGATAGGGATGCCGGTCGGCGAAGCTCTCCATCCAGGCGCGCTGCGGGCGGCCGGGCACAATCTCCGGCGGGCGATCAGCGGTGGGGTAGCACTCAAGCTCCATGGGGCGTCCAACCTCTCGACACACGGCCGCGGACCGGCCGGACTCAAGCTCTAGCCAGCCCTCGCGGGCGCCGTCCAGTTCCACGATCGCCCCGCGCGGCTTATGAGGAGCCCATGAAGATCCGCGCCGACCTGCTCGCCTTCCTGGACGCCCACGCCATCGTCCACCGGACCGTGGACCATCCGGCCGTCTTCCGGGTCGGCGAGGGCGAGGAGATCAAGGCCGGACTGCCCGGCGCCCACACCAAGAACCTGTTCCTGAAAGACGCCAAGGACCGGCTGTGGCTGATCTCGGCCGCTGACCGGACGGTGATCGACCTCAAACGCCTGCCGCCGGTGATCGGGGCCGCGCGGCTGTCCTTTGGGCGGGAGGACCTGATGGTCGAGACCCTCGGCGTCACGCCGGGCTCGGTCACCGCCCTGGGCCTGATCAATGATGTGGCCCGGCGGGTGACCTTCGTCCTTGATTACGCGCTGGCCAAGGCGCCGATCGTGAACTTCCATCCCCTGACCAACACCGCCACCACCGCCCTCGACCAGAGCGGCTTCCAGGCCTTCCTCGCGGCCCTGGGCGTCGTCCCCCTGGTGGTGGACTTCGAGACCCTGCAAGTGGTCGAAGCGCAAACCATCCGTTGAAGCGCGCTGGTCATGGGACCATCTTAGGGCCTGCCGCGTTGCCCCAGTCAGTCCAAGCAAGACGAGTTCGCCCATGAGCCTCATCGGAGAGACCGCCGCCCCCGCCCCCGGAGGGGCCCTGGTCAAGGACGCCACCGACGCCAGCTTCATGGCTGATGTCGTCGAGGCCAGCCAGGAGACGCCGGTCATCGTCGACTTCTGGGCGCCCTGGTGCGGCCCCTGCCGCCAGCTGGGCCCGGCCCTGGAAAAGGCGGTCACCGCCGCCAAGGGCAAGGTCAAGATGGTCAAGATCGACATCGACCAGAATCCCGCCTTCGCCGGCCAGCTGCGGGTGCAGTCGATCCCGGCGGTGTTCGCCTTCTTCGGCGGCCGGCCGGTGGACGGTTTCATGGGCGCCCTGCCCGAGAGCCAGGTGAAGGCCTTCGTCGACAAGCTGGCGGCCATGGCCCCGGCTGACGGGGTGGACGAGCTGCTGGACATGGCCAAGGCCGCCCTGGAGGCCGGCGACATCGCGCTCGCCGCCCAGGGCTTCGCCCAGGTGCTGCAGGCCGAGCCTGACCATGTGAAGGCGCTCGGGGGGCTCGCCCGCTGCTACCTCGCTGGCGGCGAGGCCGAGCGGGCGAAGGAGATCCTCGGCATGGCGCCTGAGGGGGCGAAGGATCCCGACCTGGACAGCGTGCGCGCGGCCCTGAACCTCGCCGCCGAAGCGCCCTCGGAGACCCAGGAATTCGAGGCCCGTCTCGCCGCCGATGCGGATGATCATGAGGCCCGCCTGGCCCTGGCCAAGGCCCTGGCCGGCCGTGGCCGGATGGAGGCCGCCGCCGACCATCTGCTGCACATCATCGAACGGGACCGGACCTGGAACGACGAGGCCGCCCGCAAGCAGCTCCTGACCATCTTCGAAGCCGCCGGTCCCGCGTCGGAGGTGGCCCGTAACGGCCGCCGCCGGCTGTCGGCCATCCTGTTCTCGTAAGAAGCCCAGAGGTGACGCCCATGCCGGGCTACCGGCGCACGAGTGATCTGCCGCAGATCATCCCGATCTTCCCCCTGGACGGGGCCGTGCTGCTGCCCGGCGGAGAGCTGCCTCTGCAGATCTTCGAGCCGCGCTATCTGAACATGGTGGATGACGCCATGGCCGGGGACCGGGTGATCGGCATGATCCAGACCCGCGCCGGCGGCGAGCGGGCGCGGCCCAACCTCACCAATGTCGGCTGCCTGGGCCGGATCACCAGCTTCGCCGAGACCTCGGACGGGCGCTACCTGATCACCCTGACCGGGATCTGCCGCTTCGTGGCCGGCGAGGAGCTCTCGGCCCGGACTCCCTATCGCCAGCTGCGGGTGGCCTATGGCGACTTCGAGGCGGATCTTTCCCCCGAGGATGAGGGCCCGCCGGAGATGGACCGGGAACGGTTCGCCCGGGCCCTGAAGCGCTATCTGAACCGCCGGGAGCTGGATGTGGACGACGAGACGGCCATGACCGCGCCCATCGCCCCCCTGGTCACCAGCCTGGCCATGGGCCTGCCGTTCGAGCCATCTGAAAAGCAGGCCCTGCTGGAAGCGCTGACGCTCACCGAGCGTGTCCGCAGCCTCACCGCCCTCCTGGAGATCGACGCGCTGGAGGACGATGACGGCGCGCCCCATAGCGTCCAGTAGCGCGCTGGTTTAGAGACGTTGCCATGACTGAAGACGCCCCCGCCGAGCCCATGCTCGCCCTCACAGCCGAGATCGATCCCCGCCTGCTGGAGATCCTGGTCTGCCCCGTCACCCACGGGCCGCTGGACTATGATCGCGAGCGGGCCGAGCTGATCAGCCGCGGGGCCAAGCTCGCCTATCCGGTCCGCGACGGCGTGCCGATCATGCTGCCCGAAGAAGCCCGCGAACTCGCCGACTAAAGGGCTTCGCCGCGCAGGAGCCGGGGCAGGTCGCCAAAGGCGCCGCCGGCCTGCTGCATGAACATCCGCCGGGCGACCGGAATGCGGTTCACCGCCGACATGCCCGCCCCGCGCGCCAGGCGCAGGACTGGATTGTCGTTGGAGAACAGGTGGACGAAGGCGTCCATGCCGGCGCTGAGCAGGGCGGTGTCGAACCGCCGCCAGCGGCCATAGCGCTCCAGCACCACCTCTGATCCCAGATCCTCTCCCAGGCGGGCGGCGTCCACCAGCACCTCGGCCAACGCCGCGGCGCCCTTCAGCCCCAGGTTCAGCCCCTGGCCGGCGATGGGATGCACCCCATGAGCGGCGTCCCCCAGCAGCGCCAGGCGCGGGGCGGTGAACCGTTCGGCCAGTTGCAGCGACAGGGGATAGGAGAAGACCGGCCCGTCCAGCCGCGCCTCACCGAGGAAGGCCCCGAAGCGGCGCATCAGATGGGCGTGGAAGACCTCGGGCCTGGCCGACTTCAGCGCAGCCCCCCGGGCCGTGCTTTCGGTCCAGACCAGGCTCGCCCGGTTGTCGGTCAGGGGCAGGATGGCGAAGGGGCCGCTGGGCAGGAAATACTCATGCGCCACGCCCTCGTGCGGCCGCTCCAGGCGCACTGTGGCGACAACGCCGGTCTGGCGATAGTCCCAGCCCAGGGCGCCGATGCCGGCCGCCTTGCGCAGGACCGAGCCGCGTCCCTCCGCCCCGATCGCCAGAGGGGCGGTGATCACCCGACCGTCCTCCAGGGTCACCACCGCGCCGCCCTTCTCGAAGGCTGCGCTGGCCACCTTGGCCGGCGCCAGGACCGGAATGCCGGCCTCGATCACCGCCTGGGACAGCACGGCGCGGATCTGGCGGTTCTCCAGCAGATAGCCCAGGGGCTCGCCATCCGACCGGGCGGCGATTTCCGCGGAATCGAAGCGCAGGTGGAAGGGCAGGGCCGCCGGCGTCGCCGCCCCGGGCGCGCGGCCGTCGGTGACCAGGATC
>JAHUZY010000445.1 GCA_019264505.1 Phenylobacterium sp.
GTCTTCATATCGCTCCGAGAAGTGCGCCGGCGGATCGTCGTCGCCGATCTCAATGAACGTGGCGACCTTGGACAGGCGGTCCTTCAGCTGGAGGACTGTGTCGCGAAACTCGGAGCCGTAGATGATGGTCTGCGCATCCGAGTCATCGAAGATGTAGAACACCTCGTCGGGCTTGTAGCGGTAGTTGACGTTCACGTGGGTCAGGCGGCCCTTGAAGCAGGCGGCCAGGGCCTCGCCGTACTCTGGGCGGTTGCGCATATAGAACGCCACCTTGTCGCCCGGCTTCGCGCCCCGGGCCAGGATCGCGCGCGCAAGATTGTTCGACCGATGCGACGTCTCCACCCAGGTGATCGTTCGATTCCCGTGAATGAAGGCCGGCGCGTCCGCCGGGAGGGCGTTCGGGAGCGCGTCGAGGATATCGCCGAAATTCCAGGTCATGGGCCTGCTTCCTAAACGGCGATCCAGCCCTGAACGCGGGCGGCCTCGTTACGGACGAGTTCCGGCCCTCCGAGCAGTTGGCGATCCAGACCGATGCGCTTGAACCAGTAGTGCAGCCCGGCGAGGTCGGTGAAACCCATGCCGCCGTGCACTTCGGTGGAGGTCCGCGCGACGAACCGGCCAACCTCGGAGAGGTGTGATTTTGCGTGGCACGCCATCAGGGTCGATTCGTCAGGCGCATGGTCAAAGGCGTGCGCCGCATACCAGACCAGCGAGCGGCAGGGCTCGAGGGCCGCCGCCATCTCGGCGCACATGTGCTTGACCGCCTGGAAGGACCCAATCGGCCGGCCAAACTGCACGCGCGTGCCAGCGTAGGCCACGGCCTGTTCGATCATAGCCGTGCCGGCGCCCAGGATGTCGGCGGCCAGCATAATGCGCCCCGCGTCGATGATCCGGCGGGTGGTCCGGCCGCCGCCGCCGGGCAACGGATCGGCCTTGACGCCCGTCATCCGGAGTTCGCCGACTGAGCGGGTCTTGTCGATGGTCGTCAGCGGAATCTGCGTGAGACCGGGCGCGTCGGCAGCGACCAGGTGCAATGCGCCGGTGGTGTCCGCCACCACGAACAGGTCGGCGTCCGCAGCGTCGAGCACGAACAACGCTGTCCCGTCCAGCCACCCGTCCCTGGCGACCACCCCGACCCCGTCCCGGCCCTCCACGGCTTGGCTGACCGCGACGGCCGCCCTCGCCGCGCCGCTCGCCAGCTTCGGCAACCACGCGCGCTGTTGACTGTCGGACCCGCCGAGCAGGATCGCCAGCGGCGCCATGACATGCGCGCCCGCGAAATGCACCGGCGCGACACTGAAGCCGAGCGCTTCAGCCACAAGCGCGGCTTCCAGCAGGCCAAGGCCCATACCGCCGAATTCCGCGGGAATGATGACCCCCGGCACGCCGAGATCGGCCAGGCCCGTCGCGACATCGGGGCTGTAGGGCGTCGCCGCGGCGGCGATGTCGCGCACATGCCCCAGCGGGGACTGTTCGCTGAGGTAGCGGGTCACCGCATCCTGGAGCATGCGCTGTTCGCTCGAGAGACCGAAATCCATCAGAGGCGGCCCCAATCCGTCGCGAGCTTCGGCTCACGCGGCATGCCGAGCCCCCGCTCGGCGATGATGTTCTTCTGAATCTGCGCAGTGCCCCCGCCGATGATCAGGCCAAGCTGGAACATGTAGGCCTGCTGCCAGCCGCCGTGGGCGCGCAGGTGCGGACTACTTTCGTAGAGCACGCCGAGCTCGCCAAGAGCGTCGATGGCCAGCGCCGATATCTGGTGTGCCAGCTCGCAAGCCTGCAGCTTGACGATTAGCCGCGCGAGCCCTGCGTCGCCACCGTTCGCCGAGGCGCTCAGGACGCGGAGCCCATTGAACTTCATCGCCGCGAGTTCCGCCTGCAGCCGCAGCAGACGATCTCGCAGGATCGGGTTGTCCATGATCCGGCCATCGCCGGCCGTCTCAGTCCGCATCAGCTCCGCCAAGGCAAGGAAGCGGCTCTCGAGCTGGCCCGGGTCCCCCAGCATTCCGCGTTCGTGCTTGAGGGTGGCGTTGGCGACGAACCAGCCCTGCCCGCGCTTTCCCACGATCTGGGACTTCGGGACGCGCACGTCGGTGAAGAAGGTCTCGTTGAACTCGCCGTGCCCGGTCATGGTCACCAGGGGGCGAACCTCGATCCCCGGCGTCTTCATTGAAAAGATCAGATAGCTGATCCCGTCATGCTTGGCCTTGTCGGGCTCGGTGCGCACGAGGCAGAAGATCATGTCGGCCTCGCGCGCCGTGCTGGTCCAGATCTTCTGGCCATTGATGAGGAAGTCATCGCCATCCTCCGTCGCGCGCGTCTGGAGGCTGGCGAGGTCCGACCCCGACCCAGGTTCGGAATATCCCTGACACCAGATCACTTCGCCGCGAATGGTCGGCCCGATCCATCGCCGTTTCTGCTCTTCCGTGCCGAGTTCCAGGAGGGTTGGAACCAGCATGGAAATGCCCTGGCTCTGCAGCCCAGGCGGCACGCTAGCCCGGGCGAATTCCTCGCCGATGATGCGGGACTTCAGGATGTCCGGCGCGGCCCCATACCCTCCATATTCCTTCGGGATGGTCCGCGCGGCGTAACCATGGGCGATCAACAGTTTTTGCCAGGCTACCGCTTCTGCGGAGGGCCGCTGCGCAGCCCCGCCGCCCTTGGGGGCGGCATGGCGGTGGGCCTCAAGAAAGACGAGCACTTCGCGCCGAAAAGCCTGGTGTTCGGCGCTGTAGGTGAGATCCATCAGCCTGTCCTTTCAAGAGGATCGTGCTGGCGCTTCCGTGGGGCGCAGCTCATGGCGCGACCTGTTCGGATGGCTGGAAGCAAGGCAGGCGGAAGCCGTCTCCAAGCTCTCGGAAGACCAGTTCGACGGGGATGCCCAGTATTAACGTGTTGCTGTCGCAGTTCAGCAACCGGCTCGCCATCCGCACGCCTTCGTCGAGCTCAACCAGCGCTGCGACATAAGGGATTTCCGTGGCGAAGGCGGGATGAAGCGCCTGATGGGTGACGGTCCACGAATAGAGGCTGCCGGTCCCGCGGACGGGCGTCCAGGCGAAATCTGGAGACCCGCACCGCGCGCACATGTAGCGCGGGAGGAACCGCCAGGCGCCGCAGCCCGAACAACGCTGGAATCGCAGCCGCCCATCCTGGCATTGCTGCCAGAAGGCCTCGTCCATGGGATCCTGGGTCCTGGGAAGCGGCGCGGGAACGGTGGGAGGTTGCATGGGTGTCAGTTCCTCAAGATCGCCAGACTGCCGTCACCGAGATCGCCCCATCCGGTGACCAGCCCGATACTGGCGCCTGGCACCTGGCGCGCTCCGGCGGCGCCGCGAAGTTGGCGCACGGCTTCCAGCACATGATTGAGTCCCCAGACGTGGGCTTCGCTAAGCAGACCGCCATGGGTGTTCAGGGGATAGCGACCGCCGAGCTGGATCTGGCCGTCTTTCACAAAGTCGTAGATGCCGCCGGGCGCGCTGAAACCCAGCGCTTCCAGCTGCAGCAGCACGACATAGGTGAAGCAGTCGTAGACCTGCAGGAAGTCCATGTCGCGGGCGGTGACGCCGGCCATCTCGAAGGCTCGGGGCGCGGCGTAGGACAGGCCGATCTTGAGCATGTCGGGCCGGGAGGGAATGTCATCTGCTGGATAGGGGTGGCCTTCCGCTGCGCCGGCGATCAGCACGGGCCGGTGCGGCATGTCGCGCGCCCGCTCGGCGCTGGTGACCACAACCGCGCAGGCGCCATCCGTCTCGAGGCAGCAGTCGTACAGACGGAAGGGCTCGGAAATCCACCGCGCGCCCAGGTAGGCGTCCATGTCCAGAGGTTGGCCATAGGTCACGGCCCGTGGGTTGAGCTGGGCGTGCGCACGGCAGGCCAGGGCCACCTCGCCCATCGCCTCGTCGGGCACCCCGTAGAGGTGCTTGTGGCGCATCGCGATCCAGGAATACATTTGTGCCGGCATCATCACGCCGTAGGGCATGTAGAAACCCTGGATGGTGCGGGTCAGCGTGTTCATGTTCATGGCCCGCTGCGGCGGCCGGCCCGGCTTTGGACGAAGCGCGGAGTAGCCATTCCACCCCAGCACCACGAGGACGTTGTCGGCGACGCCGGCAGCAACGGCCGTTGCGGCGTTCTGCAGCGCTGTGGTGGGGCTAGCTCCACCCATATGCACAGTGGAGGCGTACCGCAGCACATCGACACCAAGGTTGGCGGCAAGCTCCTCGGACGATGTGTAGATCGGAGGCGGCACCATCCCGTCAATCTGCGAGGGCTTGAGCCCCGCGTCGGCGATGGCCTTGCGGGCCGCCTCCAGCATCAGGTCCACGGCGGTGCGTTCCGAGCCTTTGACGTATTCGGTCTCGCCGATGCCAACGATGGCGGCCTTGTCGCTGAAACTCACGGCTCTTTCCTGTCTTTCGAACATCGGCGAAGCGTTACGATCTGAAGACTGTTGCTCTAGGTGGGCGGGATCAGGCACGAGTGGATGGACTCATCTCCGGCCACTTGGCGCGCGAGCGTCCGGATGGCCAGTTCAGCGTCCTTCAACTCGAAGTCGTGAGTGTGCATCAGCTCAAGTGGCAGCGACCGTGCCTCGATCAGGTCGATGGCCTTGCGGTATCCCGACGAGGTCACGCCGATCGCCCCCCTGATGGTGATTTCCTTGAAGACGATCAGGTCTGAGACAAAGTCCGGTATGGGCTTGAATCCCTTCACCCCCGCCAGGACGATCGTACCGCCGGGACGCACATAGCTGAGGGCTTCGCGCACCGGGTCGGTGGCGTAGGAGGTCACCTCCACGACGACATCGGCGCCACGCCCGCCGGTGAGTTCTTTGATGCGTTCGATGGCGTTCTCGTTCTGGACATCGATCGTATGGTGCGCCCCGAAGATCCGGCTGAGGTCGAGCTTGCGGGCGTCGGCGGCCATGCCCGTCACGATGATCTTCCCAGCACCCGCCTGCCGCGCGGCGATGACGCTGGCCAGACCGCGCTGGCCCGGCCCCAGGATGACGATAGTGTCGCCGACCTGGGTCTGAGGGATCTCCACCGCCCAGCGGAACCCGGCCCCCAGCGGGTTGAACATCACCGCGAGCTCGGGCGGCAAGGTTTTGTCCATCTTGTGAACGATCGTGTTGGGGGCGAGGTACATGTACTGGGCATAGGCGCCCCAGAGCCCCGGCATGTTCGATAGCGGAATGTAGGAATAGATCTGCCGGTCGGCGCACAGGTGGTAGCGGCCGCCTAGGCAGGTGTCGCAGCTGTGACAAGACAGCATGGTCTCGACGGCGACCCGATCGCCGACATCGACGCCCCAGCGGCGCGCGGCCTTGTCGCCGATCGCCTCGATGATCCCTACGGGCTCGTGCCCGGGGATCACCGGCATCGGCGTCTTCAGAACCCCCTCGAATTGCTCGTAGTCGCTGCCACAGATCCCGCAGGCCTCGATCCTCAGAATCGCGCTGTCGGCTTCGATATCGGGGATGGGCAAGTCACGCATTTCAAGCGTGCGCGGCGCCGTCTGAACCATCGCGAAGGTTTTGGCGGGGATCACGGGCTTCGCCTCCGGCTGCGCAGCGCCAATTTATAACACATATATGTGGCCGGAAACGTATATCTGTTATATCTCCATCTAGGCAAGGACCTTCGGTCAGCTTCCGCAGGCTCACGCCCTCAGCCCTTCGCATGGAATGAACCCAATGACCGCCGACGCCCCGAGGATCGACCTTCTGAGCCTGGAAGAGGCGGCGAACGCGGCCGGGTCGGTGGGGATTTCCGAACAGATGGCGCCGCTCAGCGTGTTTCGGGTCCTCCTGCGGCATCCGGCGGTGGCGGGCGAGCTTGCCTCCACGCTCACCACCCTTCTCTTTCGCGGCAACAAGCTCGACGCCCGCCTGCGCGAACTGATCATCATGCGGATCGGCTGGAGGACCGGCTCGGTCTACGAGTGGACCCAGCACTGGCGGGTGGCCCGCGGGCTCGACATTCCCGAGACCGACCTGGCGGCTTCCCGTGACTGGAGGGGAGCCGCGAACCTGTCGGAGGCCGACAGGGCTGTGCTGCAGGCCACCGACGACACGCTCGATCAGGGCATGATCTCGGACGCCGCCTGGGAGGCCTGCTGCCTCCATCTGGCGACGGAGGCCGAACGCATTGAGCTGGTGGTTGCGATCGGCAACTGGACCATGTTCTCCCAGCTACTGAAGAGCCTGCGCATTCCGCTGGAAGACGGTGTCGAGGCCTGGCCGCCGGACGGCCATGCGCCCCGAACCTGAGTGTCCCACCCCATAGAGCCGGAGTTTCCATGATACGCATACCGATCTCGTCCGATCTTGTCGGGTTGGAGCTCCCCCCCACCACCCAGGCCTGGACCTCCAAGGACACCATGCTCTATGCCCTGGGCGTCGGCGGGCGGCCGGCGGAAGACTTGGACTTCATCTATGAAGGCCGCGGCCCGAAGGTTCTGCCGACCTACGCCGTGATCCCGGGCGGCGCAGCATTGGGCGGTCTGATGCGCACCGTCGACATGCGTCTGGAGATGCTGCTTCATGGCGAACAATCCATCGAGCTGTTCCGGCCCCTCCCCCCCGAAGCCAGCGTCGAGGTGAGCGGCCGCATCACTGAGGTCTGGGACAAGGGAAAGGCTGCCGTTCTGGGGGTCGAGGGTGTGGTCCGCGACGCCTACGGCGACCTATTCCGGACCCATGCCACACTGTTTGTCCGCGGCGCGGGCGGTTTTGGCGGCGAGCGCGGACCCTCAAGCGGAGATGGCGCCATCCCCGACCGCGCTCCGGATATTGTGGCCAGCTTCGAGACCCGTCCCGAACAAGGCGCGATCTACCGGCTGTCGGGCGATCGCAACCCCATCCATATCGACCCGGCGTTCGCAAAGATGGGCGGGTTCGACGCGCCCTTCATGCACGGGCTGTGCACCTACGGCATTGTGGGTCGCGCCATCCTGCGAGAGCTATGCGCCGACGATCCGAGCGCCTTCCATTCCTTCCAGGCCCGGTTCGCTGACCGGGTGCTGTACGGGGACACTATCGTCACCAAGATCTGGCGCACAGGCGACGGCCAGGCCGTCGTGCAGGGCGAAACCGCAGATGGGCGTATCGTCCTGTCTCAAGCCAGTGCGAAATTCGCAGTCCCAGCGTAGGCATCGACATGTCTCCCCATCCTCACCTGCTGTCACCGCTGAACCTGGGGTTCGTGACGCTCTCGAACCGCACGCTGATGGGCTCGATGCACACAGGCCTTGAAGAGGCGTCGGATGGATTCGATCGGCAGGCTCGGTTCTTCGCCCGACGGGCGCAAGGCGGCGCGGGTCTGATCGTAACCGGTGGCGTATCGCCCAATGAGGCTGGCCGGCTGGGCCGGAACGGCGCGGTGATGCGCGAGGCAGTTGTTGCCGGACACGCCCGGATCACGACCGCTGTGCGCCAGTCCGGCGGGCACATCGTGCTGCAACTCCTCCACGCCGGCCGCTATGCGCGTCACGACGGCCTCGTCGCCCCGTCACCGATCGCCTCGAGAATTAACCCGCTGAAGCCGCGCGAGCTGACCGAGGACGAGATTCTCCTTACGATCGAGGACTTCGCGAACGCCGCGATGCTGGCCAAGGAGGCTGGCTACGACGGGGTGGAGATCATGGGTTCGGAAGGTTACTTGCTGAACCAGTTCCTGGCGCCGCGGACCAATCAGCGCACTGATCGCTGGGGGGGCTCTGCAGCAAATCGCCAGCGGCTGCCTGCCGAGATCGTCCGGGCGGTCCGCGCTCGTTGCGGTGAGGAGTTCATTCTCGTCTACCGGCAGTCGTTGCTCGATCTTGTGGAGGGCGGCAGCACCTTCGACGAGGTGGTCGATCAGGCCAAGACGGTCGCGGCCGCCGGCGCGAACCTGGTCAATACAGGGATCGGCTGGCACGAGGCGCGGATCCCCACCATCGCCCACATGGTGCCCCGCGGAGCTTTCGCGTGGGCCGCGGCACGGCTCAGGTCCCATCTCAACTTGCCGGTCGTGGCGTCGAACCGGATCAACACCCCGGAGCTTGCCGACCGCCTCATCGCCGACGGCACCGCCGACATGGTTTCAATGGCACGGCCCTTCCTGTCCGACCCCGACTTCGTCGCCAAGGCCCGGGCCGGGCGACGTGCCGCAATCAATGTGTGCATTGGCTGCAATCAGGCCTGCCTGGACAACGCCTTTACCGGCCAGCTCACGACCTGCATGGTCAATCCCGCCGCCTGCCGCGAGGCCGAATTCAGCGATGTCGCAGCGCCGATCGAACCTAAGCGTATCGCGGTTGTTGGCGCGGGGCCCGCGGGCCTGGCCGCGGCGGTGACGAGCGCGGAACGGGGCCACCGGGTCACCCTGTTCGAGAGATCAGAACAGATCGGCGGCCAGTTCAATCTCGCGCGCCGGATCCCGGGCAAGGAGGACTATGCCGAAACCATCGGATATTACGGCGCTCGGCTATCCGAGCTCGGGGTCGAAGTGCGGTTGGGAACGCTTGTTCGCCCGCAAGATCTCATCGCCGCCGCATACGATCATGTGATCGTCGCCACCGGCGTGGAGCCGCGAACGCTCGATTCGATGGGCATGGACGACTCGCGTGTGCTTACCTACGCACAGGCCATTGAAACGCCCGAACTGGCAGGCGAAAGCGTGGCGATCCTGGGCGCTGGTGGCATTGGTTTCGACGTGGCCCAACTCCTAGCGCACCCCACCGGCGCGGGCGACCCTACCAGGCCCGATATTGAGAGCTTCTCCCAGAATTGGGGGATCGACACCGGCTTCAACGAGCGCGGCGCCCTGCACCCGCAGCCCGGATCGTGGCCCTCGGCCCGGCAGATCACGCTCTTCCAGCGCAAGCCGGGATCGGCGTTCGGCGCGGGACTGAGCAAGACGCGGGGCTGGGCCAACCTCCAGGAAGTGAAGCGCCGGGGCGTCGCCATGACGGGTGATGTTGTCTATGGCCAGCTCAGCCCAGAGGGCCTGTATGTCATGGTGGGCGGCGTCCCACAGTTGATCGCGGCCGACACGTTCGTGCTATGCATCGGCCAAGAGCCGCAGGCAGGAATCGCCCCGTTGCTGGCGGCGAAGCAGATGCCATATTCCCTGGTTGGGGGCGCGCGCGACGCAGCCGGTCTGGATGCGGTCCGGGCCATTGAGGAAGGAACCCGGGCGGCGCTCAAGATCTGAGCGCGCGCCCGAAGGATTTGATAGCATGCCGAAGCCTGATCAGTCGGTCGTCAAGTCGGCCGCCCGGACCCTAGAGATATTCGAATATTTCGACGAGGCTCGCAGGCCCGCGCACATTCAAGAGGTGGCCCTCGCGTTAGGCTATCCGCATTCCAGTACGGCCGCGCTGCTGCGCAGCCTCGCCGACCTCGGCTATCTGGAATTTTCCGCCGAAGACAAGACTTACTTCCCATCAATCCGGGTCTCCCTGCTGGGCCATTGGGTTAGCGACGAAGTCTTTCCGCTCCGGCGCATCCAGCAGCAGATGCGCGATCTCGCCGAAGAAACCCAGATGACCGTGGTGCTGGGTGCAGTGAGCGGCGGGTATTGCCAGTATGTCCGCGTGATCGAAGGCACGACCCCGATCCGCTATCACGTCAAGGCCGGCACGCGGCGATGCCTCGTCCGCTCAACCCTGGGCCGAGTGCTTCTCGCCTTGGAGCCGCCGGATACGAGGACCAGGATGATCGCGGAAGCGCTTGCTGTGTGGGACGGCGATGAGGCGCCACCGCCCGCAGAGGAGATCACCGGAGACCTGATCCAGGTCGCCGCCCGAGGTCATGCCTTCCATGCCGGCCTGGTGCACGAAAGCGCCGCCATGCTAGCCATTCCCCTCGCCGTAGGTCCGCCGGCCCGGCCCCTGGCCCTTGGCTTGGCCGCGCCCAAAGACCTGTTCCGGGGCCGTCGCCCCGAATTGCTTGGGATCATGCGTGACGTGCTAGGCAGCCTCGGGACCCCCGGCCCGAGGGCAGCCCCAAAGACCGCGTGAACGCAGGCGCCCGTCAGGCAGGTCTGGGATTCTGGATTAGGACAGTGCCCTGCGCTGAACAGCACAGGCGACCTTCGTTCTCCATTTCGATCCGGACCACCGCAGTCTGTTTGCTCATCGAGAGGATTTCCGCACGCGCCATGACCATCCCTCGGCTGACCGGCGCGAGGAGGTTGATCTTGAACTCGGTCGTCGCCGCCCACTGTCCCTTCTCCATATGGGGGTAGCAGACACATCCCAACACATGGTCGCAGGCGGCAGACAGGACGCCGCCATGCATGTTGCCGAAGCCGGTCAGCAGCTTTGGGTCCACCGCCATCTCTGCCGTGAGGCCTCCCGGTTCCATGGTCACGATCCGCAGGCCCAGGTATTCAGGGAGGCCGGTCATCCGATTGCTCGAAGCCATGAAGGCTTCAACCATCTCGGCGTGAAACGCGGGCATTCTGCGCGGGGTCATTGAATTTCCTTTCGCGGCTTAGCGAAAACAGTCGCGCGAGCGAGCGCGGTCTCGGCGCCGCTGACGAGGTCTTCCAGGACATCCCGAGTGGGGAGAATCGCCTTGATGAGGCCCATGCCCTGGCCGGCAAACCCAGGCGCGATATCCTTGCGCTGGTCGAGGGTCGCCGCCGCGAGCACGGGCCCGGCGATGATAGACTGGAAGGGCATGGGCAGCGGCGACTTCTCCGCGTCCACCCAAGCCTGCGCCCATTTGTTGCGGATGATCCTGGCCGGCTTTCCGGTGACGGATTTTGACACAATCGTGTCGCCATCGCCGTACTCGACCAGAACTTCCTTCTGGAATTGCTGAATGCCGGCTTCCTCCGTCGCCAGGAAAGCGGTGCCCACCCAGGCGCCTTCAGCCCCCAACATCATTGCGGCGGCTACGCCGCGGCCGTCGGCAATACCGCCGGCTCCGAGCACCGGGATGCGCCCCGCCATGGCGTCGACGACCTGGGGGATAAGCGCCATGGTGCCGATCGGCGAATTATGTCCGCCACCGTCATGTCCCTGGGCGACCACCACGTCGATGCCTGACGCAGCGACCTGCAGCGCATGCTTCACCGACCCAATGACGGCCATGACCTTCGTGCCGTTCTCCCGCAGTCGCTCCATCCAAGGCCCCGGGTTGCCCAGGCCTGCGGCGTAGACCGGAACCGCTTCCTCGATCACGACCTCCATTTGCGCCTCGAAGAACTCCTTTGAAAAGAACGCGGGGCCGGCCTGAGCTTCACCTTTGTTGCCATCGCGGGAACGGGCGACCTCTTGTAGGCCTTCCTGGCGCATGAAGTCGGCTGCAAACGCCTGATAGTCGCTAAGCAGCTCCATAG
>JAHUZY010000462.1 GCA_019264505.1 Phenylobacterium sp.
CCAAGAGAATGAACGCTGAGGTTCAGTCCAACCGCAAGGCCGAGCTGCTCTCGTCCACCGTCGAGCACGTAGCCATCGACCAGTACGACGCCCGTCCGATCATCGACGCCATGCGTCAGATGAGCTTCACCAGCCGCGACACCGCCCGCGCCGCCGACATCTTCTCCATGGCGCTGGAGGACCCGTCCTGCTCGACCTGGCTGACGCTGGCCGGCTCGACCAGCGCCGGCGGCTGCATGCACATCTATCGCGACATGGTGAAGTACGGCCTGATCGACGCCGTGGTCGCCACCGGCGCCTCCATCGTCGACATGGATTTCTTCGAGGCCCTGGGCTTCAAGCACTACCAGGCCAAGGAGCCGGTGGACGACCGCGACCTGCGCGCCCTCTATATCGACCGGATCTACGACACCTATATCGACGAGGAAGAGCTGCAGACCTGCGACGCGGTGATCAAGGAGATCACCGACCAGCTGGAGCCTCGGCCCTATTCCTCGCGGGAATTCATCTGGGAGATGGGCAAGTGGCTGGCGGCGGGCAACGCCAAGAAGCCCGGCTCGCTGATCCAGACGGCCTATGAGGAGGGCGTGCCGATCTTCTGCCCGGCCTTCACCGATTCATCGGCGGGCTTTGGCCTGGTGAAGCATCAGGTGGAGCGGATGAAGGCGGGCAAGCCCTATCTGACCATCGACTCCATCGCCGACTTCCGCGAGCTGACCGATGTGAAGATTGCGGCCGGCACCACCGGCCTGTTCATGGTCGGCGGCGGCGTGCCTAAGAACTTCGCCCAGGACACGGTGGTCTGCGCCGAGATCCTCGGTGAGGAAGTCGACATGCACAAATACGCCATCCAGCTGACGGTGGCCGATGTGCGCGACGGCGCCTGCTCGTCCTCGACGCTGCAGGAGGCCTGCTCCTGGGGCAAGGTCGACGTCACCTGGGAACAGATGGTCTTCGCCGAGGCCACCACCGTGGTCCCGCTGATCGCCTCGGACGCCTGGCACCGGGGTTCGTGGAAGACCCGCGAACGCCGCCGCTGGAACAAGCTCTTCGAAAAGAAAGCCTAAGGATCAGGCCCCGCTCCGGCGGGGCCTTTTTCATTGGGATGCGCTCCATTCCCTCCCCCGTCCTGGCCCGGCTTGACCGGGCCATCCATGAACACCGGTGAACGGCTGTGTGCATGGACCCTCGGGTCAAGCCCGAGGGAAACGGTAGAGAGGGAACACAAGGACCACGAAGGACGCCAAGGACACGAAGCGGTCGGCGGCCTCGCCTCTGTGTCCTTCGCGCCCCTTTGTGTCCTTCGTGTCGCGCCTTGTAGGCGCTTGCAGCCCGCAGGACGTGCGCCGCCGATTATCCACCGTCACCCTGGGCGAAGGGCCGAGGGTGACGATCGGAAGGGGCCGCACCCCTTTCGCTTCGCCGCGCATCGGGGGCATGATCATGGAAATCCTGAGGGGGACCCCATGAAGCTGCCCGCGCCCGCCATCCTCGCCGCCCTGGCGCTCGTCGCCACGCCGGCCCTGGCGCAGGACGCCCCACGGCCCGCCGGCTATCTGACGCCCGAGACCCTGCCCGATGCGGGCCTGCTCCTGCCGGCCCCGCCTGCGGTGGGCAGCGCCCGCGATGAGGCTGACCGCGACGTGTTCCGCAAGACCCGGGCCCTTGAGGGCTCGCCCCGCTGGGCGCTGGCCCAGACCGACGTGCCCACCGCGCCGGCGTCCATGATGACCAACTTCGCCTGCGCGCTCGACGCCGACCTGACGCCGCAGACTGCGCCGAGGCTCAACCTGCTGATGTCCCGGGTCGGCCTGCAGCTGGGCGCCCAGGTGGCCAGCGTGAAGGACCTCTTCAAGCGTCCGCGGCCTTATCTGATCCAGTCCGGGCCGATCTGCGTGCCCGCTTCGCACGAGCTGGACGAGAGCCCGGACTATCCCTCCGGCCATTCCACCTGGGGCTTTGCGAACGCCTTGATCCTGGCCCAGATGGCGCCGGAGCGGTCCGGCCAGATCCTGGCCCGCGGCCGGGCCTATGGGGAGAGCCGCGTGGTCTGCGGGGTCCATTCCCCCAGCGCCGTGGAGGCCGGGCGCACCAATGCGGCGGCCATCGTCGCGGCCCTGAACGCCAGTTCCGCCTTCCGCGCCGACTTCGAGGCGGCCAGGGCCGAGGTGGACGCCGCCCGCACCCGGGGCCTGGCCGACGACCGGGCCTGCGCCGCCGAGGCCGAGCTGATCGCCCAGACCGCCTATTGAGACCGCCTATTGAGACCGCCTGCTGAGGCGGGGCGCCGGCCACACCCACCTTTCGCCGCCCGCTCAGGATGATATGGCTGGGGCTCGCCATCGTCCGGGAGCCCGCCATGTTTCGCGCCTTCGCCCGCCTCGCCCTCGCCGCCGCCCTGCTGGTCGCGCCGGCCGCCGTCCAGGCCGCCGACATTCCGCCGATCGACTATCGCGAGCGGGTGCTGGACAACGGCCTGAGGGTGTTGAGCGGGATCGACGCCACCACGCCCAACGTGACGGTGCAGGTCTGGTACGGGGTCGGCTCCAAGGACGATCCCCAGGGACGCTCGGGCTTTGCGCACCTGTTTGAACACATGATGTTCAAGGCCACCCGCAACATGCCGTCCGAGACCCTGGACCGGATGACCGAGGACGTGGGCGGCTTCAACAACGCCTCCACCTGGGACGATTTCACCAACTATTACGAGGTCATCCCCGCCAACCACCTGGAGCGCCTGCTCTGGGCCGAGGCCGAGCGGATGGGCTCCCTGGTGGTGGACGCCGAGATCTTCAATTCCGAACGGGATGTGGTGAAGGAGGAGCTGCGCCAGCGGATTCTGGCCGCGCCCTATGGCCGGCTGTTTGGCCTGATGATCCCGCAGGCCAGCTATCAGGAACACCCCTATAAGCGCCCCGGCATCGGCTCCATCGCCGAGCTGGACGCCGCCACCATCGATGATGTGCGCGCCTTCCACCGGGACTATTACCGCCCCGACAATGCGGTGCTGATCGTCATCGGCAATTTCGATCAGGACCAGCTGGACGCCTGGGTGGACAAGTACTTCGCCCCGCTGAAGACCCCGTCCGCGCCGCTCAAGCGGGTCGATGCGGTGGAGCCGCCGCGCACCGGCCCCGGTGTGTTCGACGGTTATGGCCCCAATGTGCCCCTGCCGGCCGTGGTCCTCACCTGGCTGGGGGCGCAGGCCGCGAGCCCCGACGCCCCGGCGCTCAAGGTGCTCGACGCCATCCTGTCCGGCGGCAAGTCCTCGCGGCTCTACAACAGCCTGGTCTATGAGCAGCAGATCGCCGTGGAGGCCTTCTCCCAGGCCGACCTGCCGCAGCAGCCGGGCCTGTTCGCCGTCGGCGCCATCCTCGCCAGCGGCGAGACGGTGGAGGCCGGCGAGGCCGCCCTGCTGGCGCAGGTGGCCCGCCTGCGCGCGGCGCCGCCCACCGAGGCCGAACTGGCGGAGGCCCGTAACGAACTGATCGCCGGCGCCCTGCGCGAGCGCGAGACGGTCGATGGCCGCGCCTTCGCCCTCGGCTATGCCTGGGCCACCCAAGGAGACCCCGATAAGGCCAATAGCGAACTGGCTGACCTGGCCGCCGTCACCGCCGCAGACGTCCAGGCCGTGGCCCAGAAGTACCTGGCCGAGGATCGCCGGATGACCATTCGCTACCGTCCCGAGAGCGCCCGTCCGGCGGGAACGGCGGCGGCTGAACCCGCCCCGCCGCCGGCCCAGGCGGTGGTCTTCGACGGCGAGATCGTCACCCTCGCTCCCGAGGCCGAGCGCCAGGCGCCGCCACCGGTGGGCGCGCCGGTGGACCCGGTCCTGCCGACCCCCTCCGAGACGGTGCTCGACAACGGTTTGCGGGTGATCGTCGCCCGCTCCAGCGACCTGCCGCTCGTCTCAGCCACCCTGATCGTGCGGGCTGGCGCCTGGGCCGATCCACAAGGGGAGGCCGGGGCCATGTCCATGACCGCGGCCATGCTGACCGAGGGCACCACCACCCGCTCAGCTCCCCAGATCGCCCAGGAGATTGAGGCCCTGGGGGCGAGCCTGTCCTCCTCGGCCGGGCTGGAGCAGGCCAATGTCAGCCTGACCGTCATGTCGGACAAGGCCGCCCCGGCCTTCGCCATCCTGGCTGATGTCGCCCGCAACCCGGCCTTTGCGGCCGAGGAGCTTGAGCGTCAGACCGCCCAGGCCCTGGACGGCATGGCGGTGGCCTATGAGGACCCGGGCCAGCTTTCGGCCATGGCCGTGGGTCCCGTCGTCTTCGCCGGCACCCCCTTTGGTCATCCGGCCAATGGCACGCCGGCCTCCCTGCCGAGGCTCGCCCCCGAGGGGCTCAAGACCTTGCATCAGCGCCACTTCCGGCCCGACAACGCCATCCTGGTGCTCAGCGGCGACATCTCTCCTGAGCAGGGCCTGACCCTGGCCCGCGAGGCCTTCGGCGACTGGCCGCGACCTTCCGATCCCCTGCCGGCCCAGCCGCAGGTGACGCCCGCCGCCGCCCGCCAGGTGGTGGTCATCGACCTGCCCGGCGCCGGCCAGGCGGCCGTGCGTCTGGTCAAGCCGGCCATCTCCCGCCGGGACGAGGCCTATTACCCGGGCATTGTCGCCAATTCGGTCCTGGGCGGCGGCTATTCGGCGAGGCTGAACCAGGAGATCCGCATCAAGCGCGGCCTCTCCTATGGGGCGGGCTCCAGCCTCTCCGCCCGGCGGACCACCGGCGCCTTCCAGGCCCAGGCTCAGACCAAGAATGAGTCGGCGCCGGAGGTCATGGACCTGATCGCCACCGAAATGCGCCGCCTGGCGGCCGAGCCGGTGACCCCTGAGGAGCTCAGCGCCCGTAAGTCCGTGCTGATCGGGGCCTTTGGCCGGGCGCTCGGCACGGCCGGCGGCCTGGGCGGGGTGCTCGGCGAACTGGCCCTCCAGGACGTGCCGCTGTCGGAAATCACCGCCTATACGGCCAAGGTCGAGGCGGTGAGCCCGGAGGCTGTTCGCGCCTTCGCCGCCGAGCGCCTGTCTCCGGAGGACGCCGCCGTGATCATCGCCGGGGACGCGGCCCTGTTCCTGGAGGCCTTGAAGGACAAGGCTCCGGACCTGCGGCGCATCCCTGCCAAGGCCCTGGATCTGGAAGCCCCGGGCTTGACCGCGCCGGCGACCTGAGGCGAAAGCCCGCCGGGGCTTGAACCTTGGCTTTAGAACCTGCCTAGATGACCCATGCAGGATGAGTTTGATGTGGTCGTGGTCGGGGCCGGCGCTGCGGGTCTCGCCGCAGCGGCGCGCCTGTCGCGGGCCGCCCTTTCGGTGGTGGTGCTGGAGGGGCAGGGCCGCATCGGCGGCCGCGCCCACACCCTGGCCGCCCGCTCTGACCTGCCGCTTGATCTGGGCTGCGGATGGCTGCACAGCGCCGATCGCAACCCCCTGGCCGCCCTGTTCGCCCGGGCCGGCGTGGCCCTGGATCAGACCCCGCCGGCCTGGAGCCGTCCGGACGCCAATCAGAGCCTGACGCCTGAGGACCAGGCCGCCTTCGCGCTCGCCATGCGCGACTTCGAAGCGGCCCTGGAACAGGCCGCCCGGGCCGGACAGGAGGGCCGCGCCATCGCCCATCTGCCGCCGAAGGCCGCCCGGTGGCATCCGATGCTGGAGGCTTTCAGCGCCTATTATAACGGCGCGCCGCTCTCGCAGGTCTCGGTGCAGGACTATGGCGCCTTCACCGATACAGGGGTGAACTGGCGGGCGCCGGACGGCTATGGCGCCGCCATCTGCGGCCTGGCGCCGCGCTCCTTGATCGTGCCCCACTGCGCGGTGCTGTCCATCGACCATACGGGGCCGAGGCTGAGGCTTGAGACGGCGCGGGGCGCCATCACCGCCAAGGCCGCCGTCCTGACGGTCTCCAGCGCGCTGATCGCCCAGGAGGCCATCCGCATTCATCCCCGCTTGCCGGCCAAGGTGGATGCGGCCACTGGCCTGCCGCTTGGCCAGGCCGAGAAGGTGTTCCTGCGGCCCGCCGCCCCGGAGGTCTTCCCCCGGGAGAGCCATCTGTGGGGCGTCACCGACCGGGCCGAGACCGGCAGCTACTATCTGCGGCCCCTCGGGCGGCCGGTGATCGAGGCCTATTTCGGCGGCGACCATGCCCGCGCTCTGTCGGCGGAAGGGCCCGGCGCCGCCACGGCCTTCGCCATCGATGAGCTGGTGGCCCACTATGGCGCCGATGTGCGCGGCCAGCTTCAGCCCCTGGCTGAGACCGGCTGGGGCGTCGATCCCTGGGCCATGGGCGCCTATTCCCACGCCCTGCCCGGCTGCGCGGCGGCCAGGCGGGCCCTGGCCGAGCCGGTGGACGGGCGACTGTTCTTCGCGGGCGAGGCCACCTCCACCCGGTCCTTTTCCACCGCCCATGGCGCCTGGGAGAGCGGCCTGCGGGCCGCTGACGAGGCGCTGGCGGCGCTGGGCCTGCGGGAGGCCTGACTCACGGGCGTCATGGACCGGCGCTAAACTCGCAGGCGGTTCTTGGGGGAGGCGCACATGGACGATCACATCACCCGAGCCCTCAGCCTGTCGCGCCGGCGGATGCTGGTCGCGGGCCTGGGGGCCTTCCTGGCGCCGGCGCTCGACCCGCGTCAGGCGCTGGCCCAGCCGGTGTTCGCCGACTATCCGTTCCAGCTCGGCGTCGCGGCCGGGGACCCGGCGCCGGACGGCTTCGTCATCTGGACGCGCCTGGCGCCGGACCCCCTGGCGCCGGGCTACGGCATGCCCGCCCGCCCCGTGCCGGTCAGCTGGGAGGTGGCCGAGGACGAGGCCTTCGCCCGCATCGCCGCCAAGGGTGAGGCGGTGGCGAGGCCCGAACTGGCCCATGCCGTCCATGTGGAGGTGGCCGGCCTCTCGTCGGCGCGGACCTATCACTACCGGTTCATGGCCGGGTCTGAGCGCAGTCTCACGGGCCGGGCCCGCACGACGCCCGCAGTCGGGGCGAGCCTGGCCCGCGCCCGGTTCGGTGTGGTCGGCTGCCAGCACTATGAGCAGGGCCTCTACACCGCCCACCGCCGGCTGGCGCAGGAGGACGAACTCGACTTCGTCTTCTGCTACGGCGACTACATCTATGAGGGCCGCTCGGCCCGGGTGTGGAACTCCAGCGCCGGCCCCCAGGCCAATCAGCGCCAGCATGTGGGTCAGGAAACCTACAGCCTGGACGACTACCGGCGGCGCTACGCCCAGTACAAGATGGACGCCGACCTGCAGGCGAGCCACGCCGCAGCCGCCTGGTTCGTCACCTGGGACGACCACGAGATCGACAACAACTGGGCCGCCGACCTCGACCAGGACGGGACCGACCCCGCCATCTTCCGCCTGCGCCAGCAGTCGGCCATGCAGGCCTATTACGAGCACATGCCCCTGCGGCGCTCGGCCTTCCCGGCCGGCCCGGCCATGCGGCTCTACCGGCGGGCCGACTATGGGAGCCTGTTGCGGCTGAATCTGCTCGATACGCGGCAGTATCGCACCGGCCAGCCGTGCGGTGGTCGCTGGGGCGCCTGTGATGAGCTTGAGCGAGCATCCGAAATGCTGGGCGCGGCTCAGGAACGGTTCGTCTTCGACAGCCTGTCATCGTCGCCCGCCCGGTGGAACGTCCTGGCCCAGCAGGTGATGATGATGGACCTCGATCGCGATCCGGGGCCGGGCTACATGGCCAATCCCGACTCCTGGGGCGGCTACCGCGCCCCCCGCGCCCGCCTGCTGCGCCATATCCGCGACCGTCAGGTGTCCAATCCGGTGGTGCTGACCGGGGACGAGCATCAGAACTATGCCGGCGAGCTGCACCTGAACGGCCGTGAGCCCGGCCCCCGGGCCATCGCCACGGAGTTTGTGGCCACCTCCATCACGTCTGGCGGCGACGGGACCGATCAATCGCCGCGGATGGCGCAGATCCAGGCGGCCAATCCGCAGCTCAACTTCAACAATTCGCAGCGCGGCTACCTGCTCTGCGAGGTGACGCCCGAGCGCTTCGAAACCGCCTTCCGGGTGTTGGACAAGGTCAGCGCGCCGGGCGGGGCGGTCAGCACTCGGGCCAGGCTGGTCGTGCCAAACGGCGAGACGGTGGTGGTTCCGGCCTAGAGCGCGTTCCGATAAGTGGGAACCGGTTATCGGACGAAACGCGCGTCAAGCTTAAGTCAGCACCGCCCGCTCGCCCCAGCGGGCGAGGTCGGGCTCGTGGCCCATGAGGGCGAGGCCCGAGGCGATGGACTCCAGCTCGCCGCCGGTCTCGATCTTTCCCGGCGCAAAGCGGCGGTTGAAGATGGCGCGCACCGCCGGCACCAGGGACGAGCCGCCGGTGAGGAAGACCCGGTCGATTCCGTCGGGCTTCAGGCCCGCATCGGCCAGGGCCTCGTCCACCGCGCCCTCGATCTTGGCGAGCTCCGGGGCGATCCAGGATTCGAACTCCCCCCGCGCCACATCCCGGACGATGGAGACGCCGCCGGCCTCGAAGGAAAAGCGTGCTTGGTCCTGCCGCGACAGGGCCTCCTTCAGGCGCGAGACGGCCCGGTAGAGGGGATAGGCGTGGTTGTCGTCGAGGATTTCGATCAGCCGGGCGATCTTCTCAGGCTCGACGGCCTCGCGCTCGAGCTTGCGGATCTCGCGCATGTCCCGTGAAGCCCGCAACAGGGCCAGCTGGTCCCAGCGGGCGAAGGCCGAATAGTAGCGGTTGGGGATGGGCAGGGTCTTGCCGAAGGTCCTGTAGCTGGAGCCCTTGCCCAGCGCGGGTGAAACCAGCTGGTCGATGATCCGGTAGTCGAACGCGTCACCGGCCACGCCGACGCCTGAACGCCCCAGCGGCTCGGCCCTGAAGGCGCCCGCGCCATCGCGCTTGAAGCGGATGATGGAGAAGTCGCTGGTGCCGCCGCCGAAGTCGCCGACCAGGACGGTGGCGTCGGCCTTCAGCGTGCGGGCGAAGAAGAAGGCCGCGCCGACCGGTTCGTAGACGTAGAGAATTTCCGAGAATCCCAGCCGGGCGAAGGCTGTCTCGTAGCGCGACAGGGCCAGGCGTGGATCGGGGGCGGCGCCGGCGAAGGTGACGGGACGGCCCACGATCACCCGGGCCGGCAGGTGGGCCAGGGTTTCGCCCCCGTGTTCGCGCAGCTTCAACAGGAAGGCCGAGAGCAGGTCCTCGAAGGCGTAGCGGCGCCCCAGAATCTGGGTCTCGGTGAAGCTGGCCGAGGCGGCGAAGGTCTTGAAGGACTGGATGAAGCGGGTCTCCAGCGGGTCCTCCACATAGGCCTCGATGGCCCAGGGGCCAGCCTCCACCGTGCGCTCAGTGGGCTGGTCCGGCGGCGCATGGAAGGCGAGCGCCGAGCGGAAGGCGAAAACGTCGCCCTCGGGCGCCGGAAAGCGCGCCAGGTTGGCGGGCGCGCCGGGAGCGGCCAGGGCCAGCACGGTGTTGGTGGTGCCGAAGTCGATCCCGAGGCTGAGGCCCGCAGGGGTCGAGGTCATGGACGGGGCGCTCATGGCGCGGACTCCTTCGGGGGGCGGACGGCGGATCGCCCGCCGCCCCGAAGGCGCGCGATCCGTCAGATAAGCTGGCGGGCGCCGTAAGCCATCAGCGCGGGGCCTCGGTCTGGCGCAGGTCGTAGGCGGCCAGGGTGGCCAGCTGCAGAATGCGGGTGACCGAGGAGGACAGGGGCGCGATCTGCACCGACTTCTCGAGACCGAGCAGAATGGGCCCCACCAGGGTGGCGCCGCCAAAGGCCTGCACCAGCTGGGTCGAGATATAGGCCGAGTGGATGGCCGGCATGATCAGCACATTGGCCGGGCCGGTCAGGCGCATGAACGGGAAGTTGCCCCGACGCTCCGGCTCCAGGGCGAGCGACGGCGGCATCTCGCCCTCATATTCGAAGTCGAGCTCCATCTCGTCGAGCATGGCCACGGCGTCGCGCACCTTTTCGGAGCGGTCGCCCATGGGATTGCCGAAGGTGGAATAGGACATGAAGGCCAGGCGCGGGGTGTAGCCCAGGGCCTTGACGGCCTGGGCGGCCTCCAGGGCGATCTCGACCAGGTCCTCGGCCTCGGGCATCTCGGTGACATTGGAGTCGGCGATGAACAGGGTGTGGCCCTTGCCCAGCAGGACCGACATGCCCATGACCCGGCCGGCCGGGGCCGGATCGATCACCCGAAGGACCTCGTCCAGCACCTGGTCATAGGAGCGCGTCACCCCGGTCACCATGCCGTCGGCATGGCCCAGCGCCACCATGCAGGCGGCGAAGGAGTTGCGGTCCTGGTTCACCAGCCGCTGCACGTCGCGCATCAGATAGCCCTGACGCTGCAGCCGCTTGTAGAGGAACTCGGCGAACTCCGGATTGTGGTCCGACGTCCGGGCGTTGACCACCCGCAGGTTGGCATCGGTGGGGCTGAGGCCCACGGCGCGCATGTTCTCGGCGACCAGCTCGTCGCGGCCCACCAGGATGGCTTCGCCCAGGCCTGCGGTCTGGAAGGCGTAGGCCGCGCGGATCACGCTGGGCTCCTCGCCCTCGGCGAACACCACGCGCTTCTTCGGCCCCGACAGGACCGAGCCCTGCAGCTTCTGCAGGAAGGCCGCGGTGGGATCGAGGCGCTGGGCCAGCTGGGCGCGATAGGCGTCCATGTCCTCGATGGGCTTGCGCGCCACGCCGGTGTCCATGGCCGCCTGGGCCACGAAGGGCGGGATGTAGGAGATCAGCCGCGGATCGAACGGGCTCGGGATGATGTATTGCGGGCCGAACTTCAGCTGCACCCCGTGATAGGCCGCGGCCACCTCGTCGGGCACGTCCTCCTGGGCGAGCGCCGCCAGCGCCTGGGCGCAGGCGATCTTCATCTCCATGTTCACCCTGCGCGCTCGCACGTCCAGCGCGCCGCGGAAGATGTAGGGGAAGCCCAGGACGTTGTTGACCTGGTTGGGATAGTCGCTGCGGCCCGTCGCCATGATGGCGTCCTTGCGGACCGCATGGACCTCTTCGGGCGTGATCTCCGGATCGGGATTGGCCATGGCGAAGATGATCGGATTGGGCGCCATGGAGGCGACCATTTCCGGCGTCACCGCGCCCTTGACCGACAGGCCCAGGAACACGTCGGCGCCCTCCAGGGCCTCAGCCAGGGTGCGCTTGTCGGTGTCGATGGCGTGGGCCGACTTCCACTGGTTCATGCCCTCCGACCGGCCGCGATAGATGACGCCGGTATTGTCCACGGCGATGCAGTTCTGATGCTGCACCCCCATGGCCTTCATCAGCTCCAGGGAGGCGATGCCCGCCGCGCCCGCGCCGCACAGCACCACCTTCACATCGGCCAGCGACCGGCCGGTGATCTTGCAGGCGTTGAGCAGGCCCGCGGCCGAGATGATCGCCGTGCCATGCTGGTCGTCATGGAACACCGGGATGTCGAGCAGCTCCTGCAGCTCGGTCTCGATGCGGAAGCATTCCGGGGACTTGATGTCCTCCAGATTGATGCCGCCATAGGTGATGCCGATGTTCTTGATCACCGTGATGATCTCGTCGGCGTCGGTGGCCGACACCTCCACATCGATGGAGTCCACGTCGGCGAAGCGCTTGAAGAGGACGCTCTTGCCCTCCATCACCGGCTTGGACGCCAGCGCCCCCAGATTGCCCAGGCCCAGGATGGCCGTGCCATTGGAGATGACCGCCACCAGGTTGCCCTTGGAGGTGTAGTCATAGGCCTTGTCCGGATCCTCGGCGATCGCCAGCACCGGTACGGCCACGCCGGGGGAATAGGCCAGCGAGAGGTCCCGCTGCGTGGCCATCGGCTTGGTCGGCACGATGGCGATTTTCCCAGGGGTGGGCAGACGGTGGAAGCTCAGCGCCTCCTCGTCGGTGAAGGTGCGTTTCTCGGCGTCGCTCATGAGCGCGGACGGTCCTTGCAGACACTGGTGATGGAAGAGGGCCGCAACCTACATACCCCGCCCCCCCGCCACAACCGCAAGACTCCAGAGCAGGGGTAGGAATTGCGGGGGTGGCGGGCGTGCGGCCTTCGCGTGGGAGATCGAAAGGCTGAGGGGGGCTGACTGAGTCTCGCCCGTTCAGCCAACCGCGAACCAGATCAAGCGCCCTCCGCCACCCGCTCCGGGTGCAGCCGGAAGCCCAGGGCGCTGGCCACCTTCAGGACGGTGCTGAACTCCGGGTGGCCCTCGGCGCTGAGCGCCTTGTAGAGGGCCTGGCGGGAGAGGCCGGTCTCTTCAGCCAGTTGCGACATCCCCTTGGCGCGGGCGACGATCCCCAGGGCGTGGGTGATGAAGGACGCATCGCCGGATTCGAAGGCGTCCTCCAGGAAGGCTTCGATCGCCTCGGGCGTGTCGAGAACTGCGGCCGCATCGAAGCGGCTGGTCTTCGGAGGCATCCGCTCAAATCTCCAGTTCACGCGCCATGGCCTTGGCCCACCTGATATCCCGATACTGCGAGGACTTGTCGCCGCCGCAGAGCATGACCACGAGGACGTCGCCACGCGGCACAAGGTAGGCCCGGTAGCCGGGCCCGTAGTGAATTCGCAGTTCGGAGACGCCTTCGCCGACCGGCTCAACATCGCCGAAATTGCCGAGTTCGAGCCGCGCGAGGCGAGCGGCGATCTTGGCCGCAGCCCGGCGATCCCGCAGCGTCTCAAGCCAAGCCCTGAACGTCTCGGTCTGGCGCACCTCGATCACGTGTCAACTATGAGCGACAAGCGGGCGGCTTTGTCAACAGATGTCGCCTGCGGGTGACAGGGTGGGGTTGCGTCGCCCTGGCGTACGAAGCTCGCAAGGCTGCTTGCCCCACGCTCCGCCCTTGACCGCGCCCGCCCAGGGGCGACATTCGCTGCCTTGCGTCGCGTGAGCCTTCGGAGAGACCGTCCTGACCGCACCTGTTCGTTTCGCTGTCTCAGGCGCCCTTGGCCGTATGGGCCAGGCGGTGGTGTCCGTGCTGGAGGCCCGCTCGGACGCGGGCGTCTTCGCCTGTTTCGATCGGCCTGGCGCCGACGATCCCCGGCTGGTGGATCAGGCGAGCGCGCTGGCCGCCGCCCATGTGGTCGTGGACTTCTCCACGCCCAAGGCCTCGGTGGAGCTGGCCCAGGTGTGCGCCGCCCGTGGCGACATCGCGCTGGTGATCGGCTCCACCGGCTTTGACGCCGACCAGATCGCGGTGATCGATCG
>JAHUZY010000469.1 GCA_019264505.1 Phenylobacterium sp.
GTCCTATGCCGACTGGCCTAGCGGGCTCAGAGCGGGTTCGCCGCCGTTCCCGCCGCCGCCCTTGATCCGCCCCACACGGCGGCTTCTCCGACGGTCCCGGCGCTTATGGGTCCCGGTCCCCAAGCCCTATCGTCAAGCCGCGGCCGCAGATTGATCGAGCGACGTCGCCTGAACGATAGCGCGAAAGTTCTCCAGAAACTCAGGATGACGTCCGGCCAGAAAGCCCTCGATCTCGGGCTTGGATAGCAGCCGTTCCAGAAAGCCGGCGGCGACGACCAGCACCAGCATGTCATCGCCGTAGGAGACTTCCAGCTCCTTATAGTCCTCGCTCACCGAGGCCATTTCGCGCTCCAGACGGGCCATCTGCTCAGCCGAAAGCCCCGTGGCCTTCTTGAGCTCATCGGGCTTGTGCAAATCGGCCGGCTTCGACGTCGCCAGCAGCGCCTTGGCGTAGCTCGCTGTGTAGTTGTTCGCGGACACCATCAGTTCTGCGACTTCGAGCTGACGGATCGGCTTCATCTTGCGCAGCTTCTGGAAGGCGTTGTGGCCTACGGGTTTGTCCTTCAGCAGCTCGGCGACATCGGGGCTGATCCCGGCCAGCAGATGACGCCGTTGCCGGATGACCTTCACGTCGACATTGAGCGCGCGCGCCAGCTTCTCCTCAGGAACGCCTCGTTCGAGCGCTCGCACGATCATGTAGTGCTCCTGGATCGTCGCGAGCCGGTTCACCCGCTTGTTGTAGGTGAAGGACTCGTCGTCATCGGCGACCACGCAGGACGCTTCGATGGCGCCAAGGAAGCGCAGGGCATCCAGACGCATATGGCCGTCCAGCAGCAGATAGCCGCCGCCCTTCTGCCGCGCGATCGACAACGGCTCGATCAAGCCGACTTCAGCCACCGAGGCCGCGATCCGGCGATATTTGACGGTTTCACGAACACCCGGCGGCAGCGCCTTGGTCGGCAACAGATCAGCGATAGGTAAGGTCAGGATCTTGCGCTCGAAGGCGATTTTGACCGGATCCGACATGCTAGGCCCTACTCGGTCCAATCCGCTCGGCCAAGGCCCGCGGCAAGGTGCTGAGACCCTCGGCCCGCAGCAGCGTGACGAAATGCTCGTCGTCGAGAAGCCTGCGCATTGCATTGGCCACGAACAGCAGCCGGCTGCGCGCCAGCGACGCGCGTTTGATCAGAACCTTCTGCCGCTCGGTCTCTCGCTGATAGGCGCGGATCAGGCTTTCGGAGGTGACCGCCTTATAAGCGCGCCCGGACCTGCCCCGCTTATGCATCTGCTTGCCGCTGTTGTTGCGCTGCTCGATGATTTGCCGGATCGCCAGAACCTGGTTTCCCGGGATCGACTTTTCCTCATAGGCCTGCGCCAGCGCCTTCTGGACTTCACCGTCCTTGGCTCGCGCGATCTCCATCGCGATCGAATGCGGGATGACGCCGCGCTCCACCGCCGCAATCAGCTTCTCCTCGCCATTGTCGAGCAGGAAACAGATCGCGCTCACATACTCGACCGAGAAGTCGACCTTCGCGGCGATCTCCGGATGCGAGTATCCTCGCGCGCTTAACGCGCCGATGGCGTGGACGAGTTCGAGCGCGCTGTGCTGACGCCGCGCCAGATTCTCGACCAGGCTCATAACGTAGCAATCCTCCTCGGCGGCATCGATGACGATGGCGGGGATTTCGGTTTGGCCAAGCGCGACGAAGGCCTCCAGCCGCCCCTGACCGCAGACCAGATCGAAGCGGGACTTGCCGGGCCGCTGGCTGACGGTGATGGGCTTCTTCAATCCCAGGTGCGCGATGCTGTTCACCAGCTCCTGGAAGATGCGCTTGTTGCGCACGCGCGGGTTCAACACGGTGATCAGATCAACCGGTATCGATCGAATCTCTCGAGCGGGCGCACTCATGCCGCCATCCTCAGCGGAACGCGCCGCGTCAGGTCGAAGAACGCGTCGAGCGTGTCGAAGCGATAGGCGTCGAGCAGAATCCCGTTCTCAGGCGCTAGCCGCAGGTTGGGGGTGGCGCCCATGTCCAGCCACGGCAGCAGGTAGTAGTCGTGGATGGCGACATTATCCTCCGCCATGCGCGCGACGATCGTGATGCTCGGCCGCAGTCCGCTGTCGAAGCGCACCTTCCAGCGCAAGCCGCCCGCCGCGGTGACCTGGCATCGCGAGATCACGATCGAGGCCGAGAACTCCTCGTTGATGTGCAGCAGGTCCGTCAGAGGATCCCGCCGCACCGTTCCGCCGGCCGCTTCTATGTCGGCGGTGACCTGCGCCACGACACCGGGGTGGAGGGTGCGCAGCGTCCGATTGGTTTCGATGTAGCGATAGTCGCGGCATGGCGCGTAGCCGACGAGCTGATAGGCGCGCACCAGGCTTCCGAACCGCTGCCGGAAGGTTGAGCTGGAGGGCATATCTTCGATCTCATCGATCACCAGGCCCGACAGCCACCCCTTCTCGGCCAGGAGCGCGGACAATCGCGCGAGCAGCTCCTCGTCGGTGTATCGCCGGCTGCGCTCCTGGATGATCCGCTGCGCCGCCTCGAAGAAGTCGCGTTCGACGATCGCCTCGAAGGCGCCGTCGGCGCGCACCCACATGTCAGGGCTGTTCACCACCCGCTTGGCCTTCAGCTTGAAGGACGCCCGGTTGTAGACATTGTTGCCGATGTACTTCTCGTTGGTCAGGACCTGATGGACAGTGCCGCGGGTCCAGGGTCTCCCAAGATCCGTGAGGATGCCTTCGGCGTTCAGCGCAGCAGCGATCTCCGTCTCGGTCCGCCGCTGCACGACGAACATCCGGTAAAGCCGGCGCACCACCTCGACCTCTTCCAGCGGGCCGGGTTGAAGCACGACCCGGTCGGTCTGCAGACTCTTCTGTTCGCCGTGATTGAGCACGGCCTTAGGATTGCGGTGCTCGTCGACCAAATAGCGCCGAAGCCCGTAGCCGGCCGCGCCGCCCTGCCGGAAGCCCAAACGGATCAAGCGGCATTGGCCTGTGAACACCTTGACCGACAGCTCGCGGCTATATTCGCCGGCCATCGCCCGCTTCATGCTCTTGATGATCGTGGCGCTTAGGCTGCCGTCGTTCTCGAACTGCTCGGCGCAGTAGTGGACGGCGATGCCCGCCTCACGGCAGATGAACTCGTAATAGGCGCTCTCGTCGGCGTCCTGAAACCGGCCCCAGCGGCTCACGTCATAGACAAGTATGGCTTGGAAATCGGTCTTGCCCCCGCGCACGTCGGCGATGAGCTGCTGAAGCGACAAACGCCCGTCCAGCCGCAGACCACTCTTGCCGGAGTCTTCGTAGGTTTTCACGATCTCGAAACCGCGACGCGCGGCATATTGAGCGATGACCTCGGCCTGATTCTCGGTCGAGTACTTCTGGTGCTCAGTCGACATGCGCACATATTGTGCCGCCCGCACGGGCGGACGCGGCGCTGCTTCTGCGTTGCTAGGCTCTGACGCGTCGATCACACCGGCTGCTTTCGATGGCTCCAAAAGGACAAGTTCGACCTCCCTTCAATTTTATTGGGAGTCAGAACGAATGTCGTTCTCCGAGAAAGACCGAAAACTTCAGTCGGAAACGGGAAAACCCTTTCCGATCACCGAGGTGGCGCAGCCGCTCGCAAGGGCCGTCGCCGCCGCGCTTAAGGCTGAGTTCGGCAGCACCCCTTCCGCCTTGAAGACGGTGGCCCAGCTCACCGCCTCCAATGAGCGGGCGGTGCGAAACTGGTTCGAGGCCAAGAATGGGCCCAGCGGCGAGAACCTGGTGATCCTGATGCGCCATTCCGACCTGGTGCTCCGCACCGTCCTCGGGCTGGCCGATCGTCAGGATCTGGTCGTCGCGGTCGGGCTCGCGAGCTTGCGGCGTCAGTTGGTCGATGCCGTGGCCGCCATCGATAGACTGCCCCCAGCGCCCGAGTAGCCGCCTATGGGCTGACAGACGACCCCGCCGATTTGCACGCCAGAGCCGCCTGCAACCCTACGCCGGTCCACAAGCTCTTTTCACGCCGGACCTATCGGCTCCATTCGAGGCGACACGTCACCTCGCAGGAGTCAAAGAGCATGTCGACACGGTCCGATGCGTTGAAGAAGCGGATGATCCGCAGGCATGAGCTACGCCAGATCGTGCCGCTGGCCGACACGACCATCTACGAGATGGAGCAGCGCGGAGAATTTCCTCGGCGCTTTGCGCTGACGCCGCGCTGTGTGGTCTGGGACCTCGCCGAGGTCGAAGCGTGGCTGACAGAGCGGCTGAGCAAGGCACGGCGACAGAGCGTCGATCGAGCGCCTCACCCGGATGTGCGCAAGCGCAGGACCCGTCCCGTTAAAGAGCAGGATCGGGCGCGAGCATAGCCATCGTGGGCGGGACCAGCACCGGCGCCCGCTTCTGCCCCGCGACCCAAGCATCTACGATGTCGGACCACTCCTGCATCATGTGCCGGCGCTGATGCTCATACTCGGCTTTGTTATAGACCCCGCGCGATGAGCGGCCGTCTTCATGGGCCAGGCACTTCTCGATCCAGTCGCTGTTGAAACCCAGCTCGTTAAGAAGGGTCGAGCCGGTTCGGCGCAGATCGTGCACCGTGAAGGGCTCAAGCGGCAGGCCTTCTTTCTGAGCACGCTCCACCACCGCATAGGTCACCCGATTGAAGGTGGCGCGCGACATGGGTGCGTCCGCATCGTAGCGCGATGGGAGCAGGTAACGTGAATTCCCCGCGCAGGTCTTGAGCGCGATCATGATGTCGATGCACTGCTGAGACAGATAGACATTGTGCGCCTTCGACCGCTTCATCCGCTCCTTGGGGATCGTCCAGACGGCGTTCTCAAAGTCGATTTCGTCCCAGGTCGCATCCTGCAGTTCGCTCTTGCGCACCATCGTCAGCAGGAAGAGGCGCATACCGAGCCGGATCGTGGGCAGCGTGGCGACATGCTCGAGCTGCTTCAGCATCACACGAATTTCGGTCGGTGACAGCGAGCGGTCCTTCGGCACGAAGGTGGCGATCGAGGCTGGGCCGACATCGTCGGCCGGATTGGCGACTTTCTCGCCGTGCAGAATCGCAAATCCGTAAATCTGTTTGAGGATGTCTCGGACGTGGATGGCGGTCGCCGGAGCACCCCGATCGACGATCTTCCCGCAATGGGCGCGTAGATCGTCGGGTGTGATCTCATGGAGTAGGCGATTTCTCCAGACCGGCAGCAGCTCGCGCTCGAAGATCGATCGGCGCATGGCTCGCGTGCTGTCAGCCATCGGCGCTTTGGTCAGCCAGGTTTCTCCGAACTCTCCGAAGCTCTTGGCCTCCTTGAGGCGACGCTTCTCCCGCTGCTTCTCTTGGGCTGGCGACCGGCCTTCAGCGACGGCGCGTTTTGCATCGATCGTCTTTTCACGCGCGCAGGCAAGCGAAATCCCAGTTGGGCCGTACTTGCCAAGCGTCAGCGTCTCGCGCCTACCGTTCAGGCGGTAGTCCAATCGGAACGTCACCGTACCCGACGTGGAAACATGAACGTAGAGCCCGTCCCGGTCGGTGACCTTGTACGCTTTCTCGCGAGATTTCAGGTTCTTAAGCGCCACATCGGTGAGCATACGGGCTCCTTCACGACAGAAATACCGTCGGCCCAATTTCGACAACCACCCAGACCCTTTGTCTTGCGTTTTCCGCGTGTTAGGCCCGAATAAATACCGTCATTTAAGCCGATGTCCCTGACGGTATCGCCCTCGGCGGCACGGTGCAAGTTTGCGGCATACCGTCGCACAGGCCGTCAGCGCGAGCCGCTGCACCCCGATTGATCTCGATAGATAGCGAGAGATAACCTTTTATTTCAGTGGTTTAGGTGCATCTTGGCGAAAGATGCCGATAGGCCCAAAGGGGCCTGAATCATTCCCACTCGATGGTGCCGGGGGGCTTGGAGGTCACGTCGTAGACGACTCGGTTGACCCCGCGAACCTCGTTGATGATCCGGGTGGCGGCGCGGGCCAGGACGTCCCAGGGGAATTCGAAGAAGTCGGCGGTCATGCCATCGGTGGAGGTGACCGCGCGCAGGGCGCATACATTCTCGTAGGTGCGGGCGTCGCCCATGACACCGACGGTTTTCACCGGCAGCAGGACGGCGAAGGCCTGCCAGATGGAGTCGTAGAGGCCCGCCTTGCGGATCTCGTCCAGATAGATGGCGTCGGCCTGCTGCAGGACCGCGACCGCCTCGGGCGTGATCTCGCCCGGTATGCGGATGGCCAAGCCAGGCCCCGGGAACGGATGACGGCCGACAAAGGCCGGCGGCAGGCCAAGCTCGACGCCAAGGGCGCGGACCTCGTCCTTGAAGAGCTCGCGCAGGGGCTCCACCAGCTTGAGCTTCATATAGTCGGGCAGACCGCCGACATTGTGGTGGCTCTTGATCACCGCTGAGGGGCCGCCCCGGGCCGAGACGCTCTCGATCACGTCGGGATAGAGGGTGCCCTGGGCGAGGAAGGCCGCGCCCTCGATCTTGGCGGCTTCCCGGTCGAAGACCTCGACGAACAGTCGCCCGATGGTCTTGCGCTTGGTCTCGGGGTCAGAGACGCCCGCCAGCTCGCCGAGGAACTGATCGCCGGCGTCCACATGGATCAGCGGGATATTGTAGTGGTCGCGGAACATGGTCACGACCTGCTCGGCCTCGTTGTGCCGCAACAGGCCGGTGTCAACGAAGACGCAGGTCAGCTGGTCGCCAATGGCCTCGTGGATCAGCACCGCGGCCACCGAGGAGTCGACCCCGCCTGACAGGCCGCAGATCACCTTGCCCTCGCCCACCTGGTCGCGAATGCGCTCGACCATCTCCTGGCGGAAGGCCTTCATGGTCCAGTCGCCCTTCAGGCCGGGGATCTTGTGGGTGAAGTTGCGCAGGATCAGCGCGCCGCGGGGCGTGTGGGCGACTTCCGGATGGAACTGGATGCCGTAGAAGCGCCGGCCCTCATCGGCGATCACCGCAAAAGGCGAGCCCTCGGACGCCGCCACCACATGGAAGCCCTGCGGGATGGCGGTGATCTTGTCCCCGTGGCTCATCCAGACGGTTTCCCTGGCGCCCACCCCGCCCAGGCCGTCCAGCAGCGGGCTTTCCCGCTCGATCAGGATTTCGGCGCGGCCGAACTCCCGGTGGTGGCCGCTCTCCACCGCCCCGCCCAGCTTGGCGCACATGTGCATCTCGCCGTAGCAGATGCCCAGCACCGGCACGCCGAGCTCGAAGACTCGCGGGGTGACCTTAGGCGCCTCGTCCTCATGGGCGCTGGCGGGACCGCCGGACAGGATCACCGCCTTGGGGGCGTAGGTGTCCAGCATCGCCTCGATCTTGTCGTAGGGATGGATCTCGCAATAGACGCCGTTCTCCCGCAGGCGCCGGGCGATCAGCTGGGTCACCTGGCTGCCGAAATCGACGATCAGCACGCGCTCGTGGTTGGGTTCGAGAAGCTCGGTCATGGCGGAGGCCTTGGTCATTCGGTCGGTTTAGCGCGCCCGCTCCAGGACGGCGACGAAGAAGCCATCGGTCTGAGCGCCGGCCGGCGTCAGACGCAGATAGCCCTGCGGCGTGAGCCAGGGGGCGAGTTCGGGACGTTCGGTGGCGGGCCGGACGGTAAAGGCTCCGGCCTGCCGGGCCAGGAAGGCCTCCACCCGGTCCTCGTCCTCTCGCGGGAGGATCGAGCAGGTCACATAGATGATGCGTCCCCCGGGACGCACGAAGGTGGCCCCATGGTCCAGCACCTGATCCTGGTCGGCCATGCGCCGCTCAAGGGCTTCGGGGCTCAGACGCCACTTGGTGTCCGGATGACGCCGCCAGGAGCCCGAGCCCGAGCAGGGGGCGTCGATGAAGACGACGTCCATCTTGCCCTCCAGGCCCGCCAGCGGCTCGGCGTTCACCGGCGAGCGGATCTGCAGGTTGCGGACCCCGGCGCGCTCGCCGCGTCGGATGGTGTCGGTCAGACGCCGGGCGTCGGAGTCATAGGCGTAGATCTGGCCAGTGTTGCCCATGGCTGAGGCCAGCGCGAGAGTCTTGCCGCCGCCGCCAGCGCAGAGGTCGAGAACCTGGCGCCCTTTCACCTCGCCGGCGCAGGAAGCGGCGATCTGGGAGCCCAGGTCCTGCACTTCGAACCAGCCCTTGGAGAAGGCGGGGATGGTCTCCACCGCGCCGGCCCGGCGCGACGGGTCGGGCGCCGGAATACGGATGGCGCCTTCCAGCAGGTCGACGGTTTCGGGGCCTAAGGGGGCCAGCGCCTTCAGGGCGCGGACGGGATCGGTCTTCAGCAGATTGACCCGCAGGTCGACCGGCGCCCGCTGGGCGAGCGCCTGAGCCTCGGCGACCCGGCGATCTCCAAAGGCGCGGCCGAGATCCTCGTCCAGCCAGTCGGGATAGTCGCCGCGAACGGGATCGGGAGCGGCCGCCAGATCGGCCGGCGTCTCAAGTGCCGCGGCCTCCGCCGTGCTGAGGGCGCCTGGCCCGTGCTCTTCGTCGGCGCAGGCCTCGGCGATCGCCTGGCTCGTCCAGCCCCACTCGAACTTCAGCGCCGCAATCGCAGCGGCCCGGTTGGAGTCCGCGCCCATGCGCCAGGCCAGAGACCGGCGCTTGCGCAAGACATCCAGCACCAGGCCTGAGACAAAGGCCCGGTCCTTGGAGCCGGCGAACCGCGAACGCTCGCCCCAGGTCTTCAGAGCCAGGCGCGCCGGTCGGTGGCGGGTTTCGATGTCGTCGAGAACCTCGATGGCCGCAGCCAGGCGTCCGCCGTCACGCACTGGGTGGCCT
>JAHUZY010000004.1 GCA_019264505.1 Phenylobacterium sp.
AACGCGCCGGTGAATTGAACCGCCCCATTGGCCGGCGAGCCGATCGCCTCGGCGAGCGGGGACAGGTCAGCCGGCTGCAGGCCCTCTTCGGCGAAGGTCAGACGGCCGGTATTGATCGACACGCCGCCGGCCCCACTCGCCCCTCGGTGCACAAGGTTCACATCGGCGATCGGGCGCGGGCCTGAAGCCAGGGCGAGATCGCCCTGCCATACGTCCTGCGCCAGCCGCACCTCCCCCGTCAGACCCAGAGGATTGAACCGCGGCCCTTCTGCGGCGTCCATCAGCCGGCCGCCCAGGATGGTCGCCTGGCTGAACAGGCCCTGGGCGCCCGAGCCGAACACCAGGTTCGCACGACCCTCCTGCAGGCGGGCCTGCAGGAAGCCCGCATGGGCTGAGATCGCCTCCGCCCGACCGCTCAGGCGCCACTGGCCGGCGCCGGCCACCAGCATCGGGCTGCTTCCAGGACAGAGCGTCATGGCGATCGCGTCGACACTGGTGTCGCCCGCCTCAAAGCGGTCGAGGCTGATCGGCGCGCAACCGGAGGCGCGGAAGGTCGCGATACCGTCCGATACCCCGAGACGTCCGGTCGCCACGGTGGACAGGCCCTCGAGCGGACCAAGGTCCGTGGCGATGTCGAACCGAGCCTCAGCGATCAGGCCATTTTCGGTCTGGCGATAGGACCTCACGGCTGCATCGACCCCGGGGATTCCGCCGCCCTCAATCTTGAGATCGAAAGCCCCGCCACCGTCCGCATAGACCGGCGCGCCGCCCCGGCCCGACACCGTGACCTGTCCGCCGCTGGCCGGGAACAGGCTGGCTGGACGCCCAAGGCTCATTCGAGGCCCGCCGCTGTCGTACGCCACCTGGATCGACGGGGTGCTGAGGCTGAAATCCTGCGCGGCGCGCTTGATCGCAGCCACAGTCTCGAAATCATCAGCGCCGGGCCGACCCAGACCCGCGAAGCGGCCTGCGAGTTTCGCTGACCCGCTGAGCTCTGCTGTCAGGCCGCCAGCCCCATGGGTGATCGGACCAGACAGATCGGCCGCGACCTGGCGCAGCGCGATGTCTCCAGACTCAAGCGTCCGACCCTGGACGCCGAGCCGAACCCGCGCCGATAGGCCCCCGGCCGGTCCCCGACGCCAGACAAGGTCGTCGGATTGCGCCGAGCCGACCAGGCCTGCGAACCGCGCGCCTGCGAACTGGCCGCTCCCGATATCTACACGCGCCGCGCTGCGCCCCTGGAGCGCAAGCCTGTCCAGGTCTCCCGAGGCGAGACCCTTGAAGCTCGCCGACGCCGTGACCGCCCGGGCCGTGTCGCCGCCGCGGGCGAGGCTGGCCGCCCTGAGGTTGGCCACCGCCGTGATCGGACCAGGTCCCAGCGGCGCATTCAAATCGGGGTATGGGGCGTTGATCGCCACAGACAGGGTCCCCGGCCCAACCGCCATCTCACCCAGCTGGCCGGAGCCGAGCGCCGCGACGAGACTGGCGCTGACGCGCCCTTCCCGCGTCACAAGCCCCACGCGCGCCTCGCCCAGGTCAAGGATAACATCGTCCAGCATCAAGCGCGTTGGCGCCAGCCGTCCTGAGAGACGGACCAGAATCCCCTGGCGGAGTTCCGCATCGGCATGGATCAGCGCCTGGCCGCCCTCGTGATCAACCTGCAGGCGCCCGTCATGCACGATGACGTCAGGTGAAACGGCGTCTGGGCGCGTGGGCCGGCTGCGGAATTCAGCGATCAGCGGATCGAGGACGCCCAGGCTTGGCCCCTCTGGGGTCAGGTGGACGCTGATTTCCGGCGCGAAGAGTTCAATTCGCTCAAGTTCGACGCCAAACGCCTCGCCCCGCCACGGCCCGGTGAGGCGGTAAGAGAGCTGAGCGCGTTCGGTGGTGAGAACCGGGGCATCGGCGGGGCCGATGCGCAGACGTCCAGTGAGTCCCCGCGGGCCCAGCGCCTCGAAGCTGGCCTCGGCCTCAATGCCGCGGGCGTTGAGCCAGCTGACCAGAGCTTCCCGCGCCAGGGCTCGTCGGGCCAGATAGGTCGCCGCCAGGGCGAGAATGAGAACCAGGATAAGGGCCACGGCGGCGGCAGCCCATGGCCCGCGGCGTCGCCGGCGACCGGGCGTGGCGTCCGGCGCGCGGACGGCCGCTGCAGAATCTGGGGAGGAGGTCTGGTTCACGTGAGGCCGCAGCCATAATGCTCAGGCGGCCCGTTAAGCTCCAGCCTTGTTGGGCAAAATCTCAGAGTCCTGTGGATCATCGACCTCACCGGTCACCCCAGCAATGGCGCCCAACAGGTCTTCCGCCCGAATGGGTTTGGACAGGTGCCAATCCCCCCCAGCCGCCTGGCCGGCCTGCACATGCTCTTCCAGGGCGTTGGCGGTCAGCATGATCACCGGCGTACGTCGCCGCCCCTGGGCCGCCTCCCGGCGACGAAGTTCGGCCGTGGCGCTCAGCCCATCGAGGACTGGCATCTGCATATCCATCAGAACCACGTCGAAGGCTGAAGCCTCCAGGGCGTCCAGCGCCGCCTGGCCGTCTTCGACGACCACAGGAGTCAGGCCCACTGATCCGAGAATGAGCTGAACAACCTTCTGGTTCGTCGGATGATCCTCAGCCAGCAGGACGCGTAGCGCGCCGAGGGGTGGCCCCTCCGCCTGGACCTCGTCGGCAGCCCCCTCGTCGAGACCTAAATTCGCAGCCCGGGGTAGGTCGAGGGCGATCGTGAACACCGATCCCGTCCCCGGAGTCGAGGTGACCTTGATCACGCCGCCCATCAACTCCACCAGGGAGCGACTGATGGCCAGGCCCAGGCCAGTCCCGCCAAACCGGCGGCTGATGGAGTCGTCTGCCTGCTCGAACCGCCGAAAGAGGCGATCACGGACCGCCTCATCAAAGCCTATCCCCGTGTCGCTCACGGTGAATTCCACCGACGCGCCACGCGTGTCCACATTCAGACTCACGGCGCCTCGCTGAGTGAACTTGACGGCGTTGCTGAGAAGATTGGACAGGACCTGGGTCAGCCTGACGGTGTCTCCCAGATAGGCGCCCTTCGCCGCCGACTGGACCGACCAGTCGAGCCTCAGCCCCTTCTCCATGGCCGACGCCTTATGCAGCTCGGCGATGCGGCCAACCAGGGTTTCCATGTCGAACGCCTCCCGGGCCAGGGAGATGCGACCGGCCTCCATGCTGGAGAAGTCCAGGATATCGGTGAGAACCCGTTCCAGCAGACGGCCGGATGACACGATCAGTTCCGCCAGTTCCTGGTTCTTTGGATCTGACTGCCGCTCTTTCAGAGCCTGAGAAATGGCGATCACCCCGTTGAGGGGCGTGCGCAGCTCGTGGCTCATATTGGCCAGGAACCGGGATTTCTCCGCATTGGCCTGCTCCAGCTCAGCCGTGCGTTCACGGACACGGTCTTCCAGGGTCGCCCTGGCGGCCTCGGCCTTGGCGCGCTCTCTGGCCAGGGCGCGCGCCAGCAGCCCGATCTCGTCCTGTCGGGCCTGATCCTCGGCCAGCTGCGCCGGCGGTGGCGGGGCGAGCTCAGGATCACAGGAGTCCGCCAGGCGTCGCACTGGGTCTGTAATGTGGCGACGGGCGAGGTAGATCATCAGGAGCGCCTGGAGCACCGAAGCGATCGCTCCAAGAACCAGGACCCAGGCGGCCGATCGGGCGGCGCTGACCATCAGGGCGCGCTTGGGATAGACGAGCAGGAGATTCCAGTCGGCCATGTTCAGTCGGCCGAAGGCGATGATGGCGCTCCCGTCAGGGCTGTCCATGACGCCGAACCGATCGGGGCTGGCCTTGATCGCAGCAGCGATCGCCCGGGTGCCGGTGGCCTCCTCAAGGGCCTCGATCTCGCTCTGCAGGGCGACCGGCCCCAGGCCGAAGGCCTCATCAGCGATGATGTCTCCGTCGCGGGTCATGATCATGGCCGTCGCCCCAGGCAGGGTTTCCCGCACCGCGCTCTGAAACAGGCCGGTCAGTTCGATGGAGGAGCCGAACGCGCCGACAAACCGACCATTCACATAGGCCGGCGTCAGACAGGCTGAACCCAGGCGAGGATTGAGGTCGGCCTCCTGCACAAGGCGTTGAAGGCGCGTGCATCGGGTTTCGGCGGCCGGGTTGTTGGCCGGCAGAGTAATGAGCGTCATCTCTTCGCCGCTGACGTCCAGATCGGCCGGCGCATGCTCGCGATAGAACATCAGGCGATCAGGCCGCTTGGGGCCGAACATCACCAACCGGGTGGCCGGGGTGAAGAAGTAGAAGTTGTCGAGATCCGCGCCTGCGGCCTGCCCCAGATCCGACACCACGCTGAAGCTGGCCGTCAGGGCCGCCAGTTCTTCAGGCGGGGTCGCCTCGGCCCGGCCGACGAAGGCGCCCATGCCATAGATGAACCCGCCGTCGCTCCGCCTGATCCCGTCGAAGTACTCCGGACGGCTGCGACGGGTGCCGTCGGGGCGCAGCGGGAAGTACTGATCGGCGAGTCGCTCAGCCTCCCCCGGCTCAAGGGCGAGGGTCCTGCGCTCCAACTCCTTCGCAGCGGCGACCTGCAGCGCGGTCAGGGCCGCGAACCGACGATCCAGGTTTAGGCTTCGCTCACGGACATAGTCCCCAAGGAAGGCGACCTGACGTTGGGCGAGCTCGCTCTGAAAGATGAGCGCCGCGATCGCGGTCGCCAGCACAGTCAGAGATAGAGTGGTCAACCCTATACTGATCAGAAACTGGCGAGTCAGAGACTTCATCGACGCTAGGTCTCCGGAGGCGATCACCTACCCTCACGGTTTCTCTCCGTGTTCGCGCACAATATCAACCCGTGCGTCACTGCGCCGCGGCGCCGTGCGACGGCGTCAGGGGATGTCTTCGGGCGCCTGAGACAGGGGCGGAGCCACCTCCTCCAGGGGGCGGCGCTCAGCGGCGACGCCGAGTTTCATCTCGACGAGGGCGGCGAAGATCATCAGCCCCCCGCCGAGCAGATAGCCCCAGAGGATCTGGCTCCGCTCCCCAGTGTCGATCAGGGCGCCGAACAGCACCGGGCCGCCCACCCCGCCGACCAGGGTCCCGAAGGCGTAAAACATCGAGATGGTGACGGCGCGGATCTCCAGGGG
>JAHUZY010000037.1 GCA_019264505.1 Phenylobacterium sp.
GCGCGACGGTCAGCCCGAGGCCGCCGCCGCCATCCTCGGCCGCCCCTTCGCCATCGAAGGCGTCGTCCAGCGCGGCCGGCAGTTGGGCCGCGAACTGGGCTTCCCCACAGCCAATGTGCAGGTGGACGACTACGTCCAGCCAAGGTTCGGCGTCTACGCCACCCGCACCCGCCTGCCTGACGGCCGCGAGGTGCCCGGCGTGGCCAATATCGGGGTCAATCCCACGGTGGGAGAAGTGGCCCCGGTGCTGGAGGTCTGGCTGTTCGACTTCGACGAGGACATCTACGACCAGACCATCGAGACCGATCTGATCACCTTCCTGCGGCCGGAACAGAAGTTCTCAAGCCTGGAGGTCATGGTGGAGCAGATCCGGCGCGACGCCGCCCAGGCCCGCCAGATCCTCATCCCGGACTTCTGAGGCGCGCCTAAAGGGCTCGCTCGCTGCTCGACGGTCTGCTAGGACCGCCCCATGACGAGGGGCCGCAAATCCTTGCGAATTACACGCCCGGCGTGACGCCGCCGGAGCTTATGATCCAGCGCGCGCCGGGACCTGTTCCGCCCTCCTCCGCCTCCGACTTGGATGAAAAATCCCATGGCCGACGACGCTGAAAAGCGCACCGCTTCCCCCGAAACCGCGGGACGCGACTATCGCGAGACCGTCTTCCTGCCCCAGACCGACTTCCCCATGCGCGCAGGCCTGCCGCAGAAGGAACCGCAGATCCTGGCCAAGTGGGACGAGATCGGCCTCTACCACGCCGCCCGCAAGGCGCGCCAAGCGGCCGGCGCGCCGCTGTTTGTGCTGCACGACGGCCCTCCCTACGCCAATGGCGCCATCCATATCGGCCACGCCCTGCAGAAGACCCTGAAGGACTTCGTGGTCCGCTCGCGCTTCGCCATGGGCTACGACGTGGACTTCGTGCCGGGCTGGGACTGCCACGGCCTGCCCATCGAGTGGAAGATCGAGGAGGAGCTGCGCAGCAAGGGTCGCCGCAAGGACGAGGTCTCCAAGGCCGAGTTCCGCGAAAAGTGCCGCGCCTATGCCGGCCAGTGGATCGACGTCCAGCGGGACGGCTTCAAGCGCCTGGGCGTCCTGGCCGACTGGGAGAACCGCTACGCCACCATGGACTATGGCAGCGAGGCGGCCATCGTTGCGGAGTTCCACAAGTTCGTGGCCTCGAACCAGCTCTATCGCGGCTCAAAGCCGGTGATGTGGAGCCCGGTTGAGCGCACCGCGCTCGCCGACGCCGAGGTCGAGTATCACGACCACGTCTCCCCCACGATCTGGGTGAAGTTCCCGGTGACCCAAGGCTCCGACGCCGCCCGCGGGGCCAGCGTGGTGATCTGGACCACCACGCCGTGGACGATTCCCGCCAACCGGGCGATCGCCTATAACGAGTCCATCGCCTATGGCGCCTATCAGGTGGAAGCCCTGGAAGAGGGGCTGGAGTTCGAGCCCTGGGCCAAGCCGGGCGACAGGCTGATCGTCGCCGACAAGCTGGCCGAGGAGGTCTTCAAGGCCGCCAAGATCGGCAAGTGGCGCAGGATCGAGACCATCGACTGCCAGGGCATGGTCTGCGCCCATCCGCTGGCGGCGCTGGACACCCACTACGCCTTCTCCGTCCCCCTGCTGGCCGGCGACCATGTGACCGAGGAGGCCGGCACGGGCTTTGTCCACACCGCGCCGGGCCACGGCGCCGACGACTATGTGGTCTGGATGGCCCACGGCCATCGGGAGATCCCCGAGACGGTGGACGCCGACGGCGCCTACTATCCCCATGTGCCCCTGTTCGGCGGGCTGAAGGTCCTGGAGACCGAAGGCAAGAAGGCCGGCAAGTTCGGTCCGGCCAATCCGGCGGTGATCGAAAAGCTCATCGAAGCCGGCGGCCTGCTGGCCCGCGGCCGGCTGGAACATTCCTATCCGCACTCCTGGCGCTCCAAGGCGCCGGTGATCTTCCGCAACACGCCCCAGTGGTTCATCCGCATGGACGAGCCCCTGGACACCCCGCAGCACGGGGCGCGCACCCTGCGCGAGACCGCGCTGGAGGCCATCGAGGCCACCGCCTTCTATCCCGAGGCCGGACGCAACCGCATCCGCACCATGGTCGAGAGCCGGCCGGACTGGCTGATCAGCCGTCAGCGGGCCTGGGGGGCGCCTCTGGCCTGTTCGTCGACAAGGAGACGAACCAGCCGCTGCACGACGAAGAGGTCAACGCCCGCATCATTGCGGCCATCGCCGCCGAAGGCGCCGACGCCTGGTTCACCCGTCCGGTGACCGACTTCCTGGGCACCCACGATCTGGACCGCTACGAGAAGGTCGAGGACATCCTCGATGTCTGGTTCGACTCCGGCTCCACCCACGCCTTCACTCTGGAGGGCCGGGAGAACACCCGCTGGCCCGCCGACCTCTATCTGGAAGGCTCTGACCAGCACCGCGGCTGGTTCCAGTCCTCGCTGCTGGAAAGCTCCGGCACCCGCGGCCGCGCCCCCTATAACGGGGTCCTCACCCATGGCTTCACCATGGATGAGAACGGCGAGAAGATGTCCAAGTCCAAGGGCAACACCGTCGATCCCAACCAGGTGATCAAGGAGTCCGGGGCCGAGATCATCCGCCTGTGGGCGGCCATGGTCGACTATTCCGACGACCAGCGGATCGGCAAGACCATCCTGGCCACCACCGCCGACGCCTATCGCAAGCTGCGCAACACCCTGCGCTACCTGCTGGGGGCGCTTGCCGGCTATGACGCCGGCGAGGCCGTGGCCCTGGAGGACATGCCGCCCCTGGAGCGCTACATCCTGCACCGTCTGCAGGCGCTGGATACCGAGGTCCGTGACGCCTATGCGGGCTACGCCTTCCAGGACGTGATCCGCCCGCTGATCGCCTTCTGTCAGGAAGACCTGTCGGCCCTGTTCTTCGACGTGCGCCGCGACGCCCTCTATTGCGACCAGGCCACTGCGCTCCGCCGCCGGGCCGCGCGCACGGTCATGGATCTGGCCTTCGAGCGCCTGACCGTCTGGCTCGCCCCGCTCATGCCCTTCACCACTGAAGAGGCCTGGACCCTGCGCTTCCCCGAGGCCGGCTCCAACGCCCTGCGGATCTTCCCGGAAACCCCTTCAACCTGGGCCTGCCCGGAAGAGGCCGCCCGCTGGGCCAAGGTGCAGGCGGTCACCGCCGTGGTCACCGGCGCCCTGGAGGTTGAACGCCGCGAAAAGCGTCTGGGCGCCGCCCTTGAGGCCGCCCCGGTGGTCCATATCAGCGATCCGGCCCTGCTGGCCGCGTTCGAGGGTCTGGATGCGGCTGAGGTGTTCAGGACCAGCCAGGCGACCCTGGTCGCGGGCGAAGGCCCCGCCGAGGCCTTCCGCCTGGCCGACAGCCCCGCCGTGGCCGTGGAGCCCCTGCGGGCTCAGGGACGCAAGTGCGCCCGCTCCTGGCGGATCCTGCCCGAGGTGGGGGATGATCCCCGCTATCCCGACCTGTCCCTGCGCGACGCCGAGGCCGTGGCGGCCTGGGACGCCGTCCATGGCGCGGCCTGAGGCGCCCTGGACATGACCGCCTCGCCCCTGATCAACCGTCACGGCTGGACCGCCTATGGGCTGGCGCTGGCGGTCATCGTGCTGGACCAACTGTCCAAGCACTGGATCCTGTTCGTCTATGACCTTCCCGCCCGGGTGAGCGAGCAGGTGGTCGGCCCCTTCTACCTGACCATGGTCTGGAACCAGGGGGTCAGCTTTGGCCTGTTGCGGGCCGACCAGGACCTGGGCCGCTGGCTGCTGGTGGCCTTCTCCGTCCTGGTGGCGATCGCCCTGGCGATCTGGGCGCGGCGGGGCGACCGTACCCTGATGGCCCTGGCGCTCGGCCTGGTGATGGGCGGCGCCGTCGGCAACGCCATCGACCGGGCGAGGTTCGGCGCCGTGGTCGACTTCATCGATGTCTCCAGGCTCTACTTCCCCTGGGTGTTCAATATCGCCGACGCGGCCATCTCTGTGGGGGTGGTCCTGCTGCTGCTCGATGGCTTTCGCCGCGACGCCAAGACCTAAGGACGTTGGCGCCGGGCCTGTGTTTGCGCTAATGCAATGGACTTTCCGGCCGGGGGCGGCCTTTGGGAGCGTTTCGTCATGACCCTCAACCGCGTGATCCTAGCCGGCGCCCTGGTTGCGGCCGTCGGTCTGGCCGGCTGCAGCTCCACCCGCCAGGCCCTTGGCATGACCAAGGTGACCCCTGACGAATTCCGGGTCGTCACCAAGGCGCCGCTGGTGGTGCCCCCTGACTATTCCCTGCGTCCGCCGGCGCCCGGCGAGCCGCAGCCCCAGGAGCTGCGCCCCGAGAGCGCGGCCCGCGCGGCCCTCGTGGGCGAGCGTGAAGGTCTGAACCGCAGCCAGGGCGAACAGGCCCTGGTGGCCAAGGCCGGCCTCGCCGGCGCCGACCCGCTGATCCGCTATGTGGTCGACGACGAGTTCGGCGACATCGCCCACAAGGACAAGGGCTTCGCCGACCGGGTGATGTTCTGGCGCGGTGACCAAGCTCCGGCCCAGCCCAGCGGTCCTGACCTGTCCGGCCCCGTGGACGCCGAGGCCGAGCAGGCCCGGATCAACGCCATCACCGGCGGCGGCGATGTCGTCATCCGCCGGGACGCCGGCAGCCGTATCAAGCTGCCGGGCCTTTAAGCCCAGGCCTCAGTCCTCGGCGGGCGTCCGAATCTCGTAGCCCAGCGCGCCCAGGCGATCGAGCACGCCCCCCTGCGCCAGCAGGGGGCGCAGTTGCACCACCGCAATGCTGTGCCCTGGCCGCTTGAGCGCCGCCACGATGGAGGCCGTCTGATCGGCCTTCAGCCGGGCGTCGAGCTCCGCGGCTCCAGGCGCAGCCGCGATACACCGCTCATAGCTCCGCTCGCCCCCCAGGGCGTCGCGCACGCGGCCCCAGGCCCAGGCCCGTGCCGCCGCCTCGGCTGAAGCCGGGCCCGCCTCCACCGCCGCCAGAGCTTCCAGCACGCAGGCCCGTTGAGCAGCGGCCGGCGTGCGCACCACGGCCGCCAGCAGAGGGGCGGCGTCATAGGTTTTGGCCTCTACCCGCACCCCTCGGGCCGCCGCCATGCGGCCGATGGTCTTGGCCGGATCGGCCGCCGTGAGGCGGGCGGCGTCACGATAGTCGCTGACCAGCAGCAGGGCCGCGGCCATGCCGTTGCGGGTCTTGTAGCGTTCGGCCTCCTGCCCGGCGCGGGTGCGGGCGGCCACGAAGCGCGCCTTCAAGGGCCCCTCCAGGGTCTCCTCAAAGGAGGCGGAGGACCGCAGGCGCACCAGGCTGACCACCGCGCCCGGCGCGGTCAGCAGGTTCACGCTGGCGTTGTTGAACGGCAGGATGACCAGATTGGCCCCCTCCAACCGTCGCTCCAGAACGCTCGGGTCCCAACCGGAGCCCTTGGGGATCACCGAGGGCACGCCCATCACATAGACGGTGGAATCTGCGTCCGAGACCCGCCACCAGGCCGGTCCGATCTCGCGCGCGGTGACCACCAGCTCTTCCACCAGGACCGTGTCGGGGTCAGCTGGCAGGCCGGGCGGCGCCTGAGCCACCGCACCAACAGGGGTGGCTAGCAGCAGCAGTCCGCAAAGGAACGCGGTCAGGCGCATCATGTCTTTCCTCAAGAGCCGCCCCCGCAGCCTGAATCGTCCTATAACGCCTTTTGGACCCAGGCCTGAACATGCGCATCCATCGCCTTCCCCCCGAAACCGTCAACCGCATCGCCGCCGGCGAGGTGGTCGAGCGGCCGGCCAGCGCCATCAAGGAGCTGGTCGAGAACGCCCTGGACGCCGGGGCGCGGCAGATCGAGGTGCAGGTGGAAGGCGGCGGCCTGACCCGCATCCTGGTGGCCGACGATGGCTTTGGCCTGTCGCCCGAGGAATTGCTGCTGGCCGTCGAGCGGCACGCCACCTCCAAGCTCCTGCCCGACGACGCCGGCGACTATGACCTGCTGCGCATCGCCACCCTGGGGTTTCGCGGCGAGGCCCTGCCCTCCATCGGCTCGGTGGCCCGGCTCTCCATCACCAGCCGCGCCCGCGGCGCCTCTGACGCCCATGCCCTGCGGGTGGACGGCGGGGCGATGGGCCAGGTGTCGCCGGCCGCCTTTCCCGGCCCGCACGGGGCGCGGGTGGAGGTGCGCGACCTGTTCTACGCCACGCCGGCCCGGCTGAAATTCATGAAGTCCGAGCGCGCCGAGGCCATGGCCATCGCCGAAGAGATCAAGCGCCAGGCCATGGCCCATGAGGCGGTCAGCTTCAGCCTGGAGATCGACGGGCGAAAGGTCCTGCGCCTGCCCGCCGAGCCGGAAGGCGATGTGGGCAGGCTGGCGCGGCTCTCGGCCATCATGGGGCGAGAATTTTCCGACAACGCCCTGCTGATCGACCATGTCCGCGAGGGCGTGCGCCTGTCCGGCTATGCCGGCCTGCCAACCCTGAACCGCGGCAATGCCGCCCACCAGTACCTGTTCGTCAATGGCCGGCCCGTCCGCGACCGCCTGCTGCAGGGCGCCCTGCGTGGCGCCTATGCCGACTTCCTGGCGAGGGACCGCCATCCGCTGACGGCCCTGTTCCTCGAGCTCGATCCAGCCCTGGTGGATGTGAACGTCCACCCCGCCAAGGCCGAGGTGAGGTTCCGCGATCCGGCCCTGGTGCGCGGCCTGATCGTCGGGGGTTTGCGCCACGCCCTGGCCGGCGCCGGGCACCGGGCCTCGACCACAGTCGCCGCCGACGCCCTGCAGGGCCTGCGGCCGGGCATGACCCCAGCGCCGGCCTATCGCCCCGGGCCCTCGGCCCAGGGTTTTTCCAGCTGGAGCGGCGGCGGCTGGAGTCATGCCCTGGCCCAGGCGATTCCAGGCCTCAGCGAAACCTCCGCCCGCCACGAACCGACCTATGAGCCGCCGCCGCCCGGTACGTCCGGCTTTGCTGACGGCGACCAGGCCCCCGCCCCGGCGCCGGATCTGGTGGACTATCCTCTGGGCGCGGCCCGGGCCCAGGTTCACGAGACCTATATCGTCGCCCAGACCCGCGATGGCGTGGTCATCGTCGACCAGCACGCCGCCCATGAGCGGCTGGTCTATGAGAAGATGAAGGCCGAGATGGCCGTGGGCGCGGTCGCCCGCCAGGCCCTGCTGATCCCCGAGGTGGTCGAGCTGGACCCCGCCGAGGCCGAACGGGTCGTGGCCCGGGCCGAGGAGCTCGCGGCGCTGGGCCTGATCATCGAGCCCTTCGGGGTTGGCGCGGTGCTGGTGCGGGAAACCCCGGCCCTGCTGGGGACGACGGACGCCGCAGGCCTGGTGCGCGACATCGCCGATGACCTGGCCGAGACCGACCAAGCCCTGGCCCTGAAAGAACGTCTGGCCGAGGTCTGCTCCACCATGGCCTGCCACGGCTCGGTCCGGGCCGGCCGACGGCTGACGGGTCCGGAGATGAACGCCCTGCTCCGCCAGATGGAGGCCACCCCCCACTCAGGCCAGTGCAACCATGGCCGCCCCACCTATGTGGAGCTCAAGCTCGCCGACATCGAGCGGTTGTTCGGCCGGCGCTGAGTCTGCTAGCCTTCAGGCCTCTGGAAGAGGGTTTTATGTCTCCCGTTGTGATGAGCCGCCGAGCCTGAGCCATCGAGACGGGCGTTTCGAACGTCCGGCCGGGTATCAGGCGCGAATCCCGCAGTCTGCGTCGCGATGGCGCGCGGACGGCATGGCTATGCCTGACCATCGGACGACCTTCCTTGAACATCCCCAAACCGCAGCAAAGGACGCTGCACGCCCTCGCCCAGGGGGCCATTCTTCGCCCTGTCCGCGACGAGCGCGGCCATATCATCGACGTCGACTGCATCACCGGAGAGGGCTGGCGCCTGACCGATTGCGACCTGGCCGTCTTCAAGGCCCTGCGCCGGCGGGGCTTCATCGCCAGCCGCAATGGCGGACCCTACCGGATCACCCGGGAGGGCCTGGTGAACCTGCGCAGCCGGCAGGACAACCGGACGACCTCACGCCTGTGGTGAGTACTTCAGGAAATGGACGCGCGCGGCGCCATAGTCGCGGGCGTCCAGCTCCTGGAAGCCTGTGACGGTGGGGGGCGGCTCGCTCGCCCCCCGCTCCCAGACGATCACCGCGCCTGGCGCCAACCAGCCCCCCTCCGCCAGGGACGGCAGGCAAGCCTCCCCCAGGCCCTTGCCATAGGGCGGGTCCAGGAAGGCCAGATCGAAGGCCGGACCATCGCCCCCCGGGCGGACGCCCAGCTGGGTGGCGTCGCGGCGGTGGACCCGGGTGCGGCCGAACAGGCCCATGGCGTCCACATTCTCCCGGATGGCGCCGCGGGCGTCCTCGTCGGTCTCCACAAACAGACAGAACTTCGCCCCGCGGGACAGGGCCTCGAAGCCCAGCGCCCCGGACCCGGCGAACAGGTCGAGGACCCGGAGATCCCGCAGGCCCTCGGACCAGAGGGCGTGCTCCAGGATGTTGAAGATCGCCTGACGGGCGCGATCAGAGGTGGGGCGCGTGTTCACCCCCTGCGGCGCCGCCAGGCTCTTGCCGCGGAACTCTCCCGAAACAATCCGCACAGCCTAGCCCCGGGACTTGGGTCCACGGGGGCCGCCCGGCCCGCGCGAAGGACCGCCAGGGCGCGGTCCGCCGC
>JAHUZY010000102.1 GCA_019264505.1 Phenylobacterium sp.
GCCCCCGCCAGGGCCAGGGCATCGCCTTCCACTACAGCCATCTGGGCTATTTCGCTGAGGTGGCCCAGGTGGCCGTGGCCGATGACGGGACGGTCAAGGTGGAGAAGGTCTGGGTCGCCGCCGATGTGGGCCGCCAGATCATCAATCCGCTCGGCGCGCTCAACCAGATCGAGGGCTCGGTGATCGACGGCATCTCCGAGATGTTTGGCCAGATCACCATCAAGGACGGTCAGGTCGAACAGGCCAATTTCGACACCTTCCCCCTGCTGCGCATCCAAGACGCCCCGGTGATCGAGACCCACTTCATCAAGTCCGACAACCCGCCCACGGGCCTGGGCGAACCCGCCCTGCCGCCCGTGGTCCCGGCCGTCACCAACGCCATCTTCGCCGCCACCGGCAAACGGGTGCGGAGCTTGCCGTTGAATGCTGCGGAGTTGGCGGCGGGGTAGAGGGGTCGGCGAGCGGCGCATAAAACGCCGAGTTGTTGCTAATTTGTTCTAGACGGCTTGCTGGAGTCTGGCAGTCTCGCCAGACAGGGCGCCGCCCGTGGGGGGCTGCGCGGGTCGGGTAATCGCGATGGGCCTTAGTCTTAGCTGGGTGGCGGTGAAGGCGGAGCGGCGGCAGGCGCTGCTGGAGTGTCTGGGCCTGGAGTTGGCGGGCGAGGTGAGCCAGGAGGTCGGCGTGGGGCTGGCGATGGCCGAACTGCCGTCCGGATGGCTCGTTCTGGCCGGTAGCGCATTCGACGATCGACTGCTGGACGAACTCCCCCGCGTGTCGGAGGCGTGCGGGGAAGCCCTCGGGGCCGAGATCATCGATACCGTGAGCTTCACCCGGGCGAAGGTCTATAGGGATGGTCAGCTTCAGTGGTCGCTGGCTTCCGAGGAGGACCAAGGCGAGCCCATGTCGATGGGCGAGGTGCCGGCCATTCCGTCAGAAGCGGATGAATACGAGGCGCCCCTCGCCCTTGCTGAAAGCCTGTGTGGCTACCGTGCGGGGGAAACGGACGGTCTCGAATGGTTCAGGCTGGGGCGGCGGGCCACGTCCCGCACGACTCCGCCCGAGACCTCCCTGCGCGAGGCCATGCGGGCGGAATTGCTGCCCCTGCTGCAGGACCTCGGCTGGTCATTTCCGCCCCGGCCGGCCATGGCCGACGGCGACGTCATCACCCGCCAACTCCATGGCCGACAGCAGTCGATCTGGTTTGATTACAGCAGCGGCGTGGAGACCTACATCAACGTCCAGTTCCTGAGCCAGGAGGTCAACGACGGCGAGGCGTCCGGTCTGTCGGGCGGTGTCGGGCCCCCGCGGGTCAAGCTATCGTTCTGGCAGAGGTTCAGCTGGAAGCGCCTGAGCGAAAGAACGAGCTATCCTCCGCCGTCTGCCGACCGGATCGGCGCGGCGATCGCCCAGGCGCGGGAGGAGATCTTAGTAGCCGACGCCTATCTCCGCGGCGGCGTCACCGACAACCGGATCTACATCACCGCCCGCTGGCCGCGCCGCGCCTGAACCCTCAGCGCGGGACGTACTGGCGCAGGACGTCTTCGATGATGCGTTCGAGCTGGTCGAGCGTGTTGCAGGTCTTGGCCAGATGGCAGAAGGGCAGGTAGCGGTTCATGACGCTGTCGCCCTGGTTCCAGTAGCTCTCCGGCTCCGGGTTCAGCCAGATCACCGAGCGGGACCGCTCGTGGATGGTGCGCATGATGTCCAGGCGCGGGTCGGCATAGTTGGACCGGGCGTCGCCCAGGAAAATCACCGTGGTGTGGCGGTCGAGCTTGTCGAGGTGGTTCTCGGCGAAGTCCTGCAGGGCGCGGCCATAGTCGGTCTGCTGGAAGCCGATCAGCTTCAAAACCTCCAGGATCGCCTTGTCCACCCCGTGCTCGTCCAGGATCTGGTTCACCGGGATCATGCGGCCGGAAAAGGCGTAGGCGTCCATCCGGTCGACCACCTCATTGAGGCTGTAGAGGAAGGTCAGCAGGAACTGGGCGGCGGCAGCCACCGACTTTGAGACATCGCAGATGGCGATGATCTTGGGCTTGTCGACCCGCTCGGTCTTCCAGACGACGTTGAACGGCACGCCGCCATAGGCCATCGACTGGCGCAGGGTCCGGCGCACGTCCAGGTGACCTTTTCGGGCCCGGTTGCGGCGGCGGGAGTAACGGTCGGCCAGGCGCTTGGCCATCTTGCGCACCAGGGCCTGCATCACCTGCAGGTCGACCGGATCGATGCCGCCCTCGGCGTTCAGCGCCTTGCGGGCGAGCAGCTCCTCGCGCAGCTGGCGCCCGCTCTCGGACGCATAGAGGTCGTGCTGGCGCTGGACATAGCGCTGGGCTTCGGCGGCGACGACCTTGCGGCCGGCCTCCAGTCGGTCGGCCAGGGCGTTTCCGCCCTCGCCCTCCAGCCTGCGGGCCTGGCTGATGATCTTCTCGATCTCGGCCACCCCCATCTCGTCCAGCAGCCGCCTCGTCAGGCGGCTCTTCTGGGTGGACAGGCGAATTTCAGAGACCTGGGCGGCTTGGGCGGCGCGCTCCATGGCCTGGCTGAGCGCGGTGGAATCGCCGGCCAGGATGATCTGGGCGAGTTCCGAGCCGGCGGCCTCTTCCGACACGTCCTCCAGCTTCGCCTCAGGGGGTGCGGCCTCGCCGCCTTCCGGCGGTGGCGGCGGCGTGGCGAAGTCGAAGGGATCGCGGGCGAAGAAGTTGTCGAAGGCCCGGTCGAACCGGGCCACCTCGTCCTCGCTCTTGGCCAGGGTCGCGCACAGGGCGTCCTTCAGCAGCTCGCGATCGCCGTAGCCGATGCGGGCCACAGCCTCGTGGGCGTCGATGGACTCGGCGGGCGAGACCTTCACATCGGCGGCCCGAAGGGCGCGGATGAAGTCCTCCATCTGGTGCTGCATGGCGCGGCGCCTACGGAGTCGTCTGGGCCGTCCGCAGCAGTTCGCTCACCTGCGGCTCGACCATCTGAATGTCCTGCTCGTACTTCAGGATCACGTTCAGGGTGTCGCGCACCATGGCCGCGTCCAGGCTGTCGGCGTGCATCAGGATCAGCGCCCGGGCCCAGTCGACGGTCTCGGAGATTGAGGGCGACTTGCGCAGGTCCATCTCCCGCAGGGCCTGGACGAAGCCGACCAGCTGGTGGGTCAGGCGTTCCTCGATATTCGGCACCCGGCTGGCGACGATGCGGCGCTCCAGGCTCGCCTCGGGCAGGGGGATGTGCAGGTGCAGGCAGCGGCGCTTCAAAGCATCGCCCAGGTCGCGCACATTGTTGGAGGTCAGGAAGACGATGGGCGGGGTCTTGGCCTTGATGACGCCGAGCTCCGGCACCGAGGCCTGATAGGCCGACAGCACTTCCAGCAGGAAGGCTTCGAAGGCCTCGTCGGACTTGTCGATCTCGTCGATCAGCAGGACGCAGCCATCGTCCTCCCGCAGGGCCTTCATCAGGGGCCGGGGCTCCAGGAAGGGTTCGGAGAAGAACATGTCGCCCATGCCGTGCAGGCGCTCCATGGCCTCGTCCATGCCGGCCGCGTCGGCCAGTTCGGCGCCCATGCGGTCCTTGAGGATCTGGGTGTAGAGGAGCTGCTTGCCGTACTTCCACTCGTACAGGGCCTTGGACTCATCCAGGCCCTCATAGCACTGCATGCGGATCAGCGGCAGGCCGAGCAGGGTGGCGGTGGACAGGGCCAGTTCGGTCTTGCCGACGCCGGCGACCCCTTCCACCAGGATCGGCTTCTGCAGGTGGACCGACATGTAAAGCGCCGTGGCGATGCGGCGCGAGGCGATATAGCCGACGCCGGCCAGCCCCTGAACCAGGGCGTCGACCGAGGCGAATGAATCCGCGGACGGCGAGGCGTTCGCCGCCTGAGCCAAAATCGTCAAAGTCTCAATCTCTCAAAAATTGGGCCGGCGTTGGAAAATCGCGGCCCCCTTCGGTGCAATCTGACGATAGTGCCAAGGCGAGAGGCCCAAAGGCAAGCCGCATCACGGCGCCACCCCGCGCGCGCTTTACCCGACTTTCACAGCCTTAAGTCTAGCTTGCCTCGATGAACGGCCCGCAGATCCACCAGATCGCCGCCCGCCTGCGAGGGCGGTGGCCTGTCCCCCAAGGCTCGCGCCGGGGGTTCAGCCGCCTGCGCACTCGCCTGGCGGTGCTCTATGCCGGCCTGTTTGGCCTGATCCTCACCCTGGTGGCCGTGGCCGTGTTCCTGGCCACCTCGGCCAGCGCCCAACGCCAGGTCCGCGCCGAGCTGGAAGCCAGCGGCACGGTCTTCGACCGCATCTGGTCGCTCCGGTCCGATCAGATGCGCCAGGGCGCCTCCCTGCTCGCCCGCGATTTCGGCTTCCGCGCGGCGGTGGCCACGGAGGACACCGCCACGGTGGTCTCGGCCATGGAGAATCTGCGCAGCCGCCTGGAGCTGGACGAGGCCTTCATCCTCACCGCCGACGGCCGCCTGCTGGGCGATGAGTCCGGCGCCCTGAGCGACCGGGCCGAGGCTCTGCTCGACGCCCTCTATACCGACGAGAACGCCGCCGGCGTCCTGGTGGTGGGCGATCAGCCCTATCAGATGGTCGCCGCCCCGATCCTGGCGCCCGACCTGCGGGGCTGGGTGGTGTTCGCCGCCCGCCTCGACGCCCCCCAGATGCGCCAGCTCGAGGCCCTGGCCGCCATTCCGCTGACAGCCGCCGTCCGCCGTCAGACCGGCGGGACCTGGCGGGGCGAGGCCGCTGACCTGTCGGCTTCCGAAATCGCCGGCATCGCCGCGACCCTGGAGG
>JAHUZY010000296.1 GCA_019264505.1 Phenylobacterium sp.
GATCCATTGCAGCCAGAGCGCCCCCGTAAGAGCGGCGCCCAGAAGGATCATGAGCAGAACGTGCAGCCAGGAGAGACCGCGAAAGCCGCCAGCCATCTCTGAGCGGTCCGCCGGGGGCAGCGTCATCTCGTGTCGGAACCAGGCCAGAGCGGTCTGTTCAGGCGACTGGCCCGCCTCGAGCGCCCGAAGCGCGCCGGCCCCGCTTTGCGCCAACGAAAGACCGTCTCTGACGTCGCGCAGCGCGGTGAGCGCGGCAGCGGCGTCATTGGCGGCCTGGGCGCGATGCAGGGCCGCCTGCCCATCCGTGACCGCCTGCGACCCTGATCCCAGTCGCGTCAGCGCCTCAGGCCGGATTCGCGCGCGAGCTTCGTCGGTGAGCTTCGGAAAGTCCATCATAGACGCGTAGAACGGCTTGGGCCCCATGGGGCCGCAGCAACCCGCTGCGCCTTCGCCTGCCCCCCCGCCCATGCCAGAGGGCGCCATCATATCTCCCATCATGCCGCCCATACCGCCGGCCGCCGCAGGCGCCGCTGGGGGACCGGCGCCCATTGTGGGGTTGGGGGCCTTCATTCCGCTCATCCCTGAGGCCGCATCGGGGTTCGCGCCAGCTGGCGGCGGATGATGAGCGGCGTGGTCCTCGGCGGGGGCCTGCGCCCAGGCGAAGGTGGATGGTGTTGCGGCGGTTAGAGCCACAGCCGCGACGGTGGCGGCTCTTAGGGCTGTGACGAGAGGCGCCGACTGGGTGCCGTGCATATGCAGGTCAGATCCCTTATCCATAGCAACGCTTCTAGCCGAAAGGCTCGGCCGCTTTGAAGGCAAGACGTAAGAGACGCTGCGATGGAGCGTCCCTTACAGCGCCACAGCAACAGAAGGCTCCGCCATAGCGCCCATCAGGCGCTGCTGGGGGACCAGCGAAAGAGGAGGTGCCAAATGGCAGGGGAGATTCGGGTCGGCGTCAACGGCTACGGGGTGATCGGCAAACGTGTTGCCGATGCTGTGCGTGCTCAGGCTGATATGCGCCTGGTGGGCGTCTCCGACGTCGCAGCAGACTGGCGGACGCGGGCCCTGCACCGCAAGGATATCCCACTGTTCGCCGCCACGTCCGAAGCACATGAGCACCTCGCGGCAAATCGGATTCCCGTGGAAGGGCGTCTGCAGGATCTGCTTGGAACCGTCGATGTCGTCGTAGACTGCACACCCAAGCGGGTCGCTGCGGAGAATGTGCCGGTCTATCGCCAACTCGGCCGGAAGTTCATCGTGCAGGGCGGCGAAAAGCACGGCGTCACCGGTCACTCCTTCGTCGCGGAGTCCAAGTATCAAAGCGCAGTCGGCCTCGACGCGACCCGCGTCGTCTCCTGCAATACGACGGCGACGGTGCGGACCTTGACCGCCCTGAAGCGGGCTGGGTTGCTCCGGCGCGCTCGCGGCACGCTCATGCGGCGCGCCACCGACCCGTGGGAGAGTCACCTTGGCGGTATCGTCAACACCCTCGTCCCGGAACCGGAGATCCCGAGCCACCAAGGTCCTGATGCTCAGACGGTCGACCCGGACCTCGATGTGCTGACCATGGCCGTCAAGGTCCCCGAGACGATCGCCCACCTCCACTACTGGTCGGTTCAGCTTTCCCGAAGCGCCCCGAAGGAGGAGGTGCTGGACGCCTTCCGCGCGTCACCCCGCATTTTCCTCATGCCCGACAGCTATGGCCTAGCCGCGATCAATGCGGTCAAGGAGCTGATGGCGGACCTCGGCCGCTCCCGGGGCGATCTCTACGAGGTTGCGCTTTGGTCCGACATGCTGCGCGTGGAGGGCGATGAGGTGTTCTATACCTACATGGTCGACAACCAGGCTATTGTTGTGCCTGAGACGATCGACGCCATCCGGGCGCTCGCCGGCCGCGAGCCCTCTGGGGCCGCATCGATACGCGCGACCGACGAGGCCTTGCAGATCTGGCGCGATCCCTTCAGCCCTGCTCCGGGCTAGCGTTCGCATCACTAGCGGCGGCGGCGCCGCCGCTCACAATTAGATCAGCCATGGCGCGCGAAGACCCGCGTCTTGCCTCCCGGCATGAGCAGCAGCGTCTGGTAGGCCTCGACCTCACCCCTTGGGGACTCCATGCCGGGAGACCCGAAAGGCATGCCCGGAACGGCGATGCCTAGGGCTTTCGGCCTCTCGCGCAGCAAGCGTGCGATGTCGGCCGGCGGTATGTGGCCGACCACGACATAGCCACCGACCGTCGCGAGATGGCATGACGACAGCTCGAATGGCACGCCATGCTTGCGTCCGATCGGATTGACGGCCTCCACGACCACTTCCTTCATAAGGTAACCCGACCGGCGCATGTGGGTGATCCAGCCCTTGCAACAGCCGCAGCTGGCGGTCTTGTAGACCGTCACAGGCGGCGGGCTCGCCGCGAGGGCGGGTGCTCCGGACACAAGCGCCGCGCTGGCGGCCAGCAGGTATCGACGAGTCAGCATCTCTGTCATTTCCTTGAGACTTAGCGGCGCGGGCCGCAGCAGCAGGAGCCGCTGCTTGTCGGGGCCGCCGCGTCCTGTGGGTACAAGGCCGGTGTATAGCCGGCCTTGCTGATCGCCCCCGCCACCGCAGACGGCTCGCGGTCAGACCGCACATCGACCCGCTTGCTCGGCAGGTCAATGGCGACCTCTGCGGCTGGATCCAGCGCGTTGATGGCGGCGGTTACAGCTTGGACACAGTGTCCGCAGCTAAGGTCGTTGACGTGATAACGAAGCAATGAAATCTCCTAGTTTGCTGGCCTCGCCTGACCAGATGGGGCTTCCCACGATGGCAAGGTCAAGGCCGCGCATCGTTGGTGCAGGCGCCGCCGATCGTCGGCGTTCCGAAGATGAGCGCCGCCGTCGGCACAGCCGGGCCTCGCTCATTGCGGCATCTCCACGTGCCCGCCGAACCCGAAGCGCATCGCTGACAAGACCTGATCGGCGAATGTGTGCTCCACGCGGCTGCGATAGCGCGCGAACAACGCCGCGGAGAGGACGTTGACCGGAACCGCCTCCTCCATCGCCGCGTCGATCGTCCACCGCCCTTCGCCTGAGTCGGAGACCCGGCCTGAGAACTGACTCAGCATCTGGTCCTTGGCCAAGGCCGCGGCGGTGAGGTCGAGCAGCCAGGAGGAGATGACGCTGCCGCGCCGCCAGACTTCGGCGATATCGGTCAGATTCAGATCGAACCGTTCCTCGGCCGACAGCTTGGCCGAGTTCCTGCCCTTGAGGATGTCAAATCCTTCAGCGTAGGCCTGCATCAACCCGTATTCGATCCCGTTGTGGACCATCTTGACGATGTGGCCGGCGCCGGCGGGACCGGCGTGAATGTAGCCCTGCTCGGCGCGCGGATCCTCACCCTCCTGCTCCATGCGGTCCGGCGTGCGCGGAATGGCGCCGAGCCCTGGCGCCAAGGCTGAGAAGATCGGGTCGAGCAGAGCGACGGTCGCCTTGTCGCCGCCAATCATCATGCAGTAGCCGCGCTCCAGACCCCAGACTCCGCCGGAAGTGCCGACGTCCACATAGCAAAGGTTCTTCTCACCCAGCGCGCGCGCGCGTCGAATGTCGTCCTTGTAGAAGCTGTTGCCACCGTCGATGATGATGTCGCCCGGCTCGGCCAGTTCGGTGAGTGCTTGGATGGTGTCCTCAGTGGGCAGGCCCGCGGGCAGCATCACCCAGAAAATGCGCGGTGACACCAGCTTGGCGGCGACGTCCTTCAGCGACGACGCCGCGATCGCGCCCTCTGCGGCGATCGCCTCGATGAGCGGTGGGTTGCGATCGAAGCCGACGACGCTGTGTCCCCCGCGCATCAGCCGGCGCGCGATATTGGCGCCCATCCGCCCCAGACCGATGACCGCTAGACGCATGGCGCTGTTTTCCTCATTGGGTAGGTGTGGCAGGGGCCGTCTGCGGGCTGTTCGCTGGGGGCGCGTCCGTCGCCCTCTGGCGATCGCCGAGAAGCGTCGTGCGCTTGGCGTCGACTGCGCCGAGCAGGGCATCCGTGGCCTCCGCGAACAGCGTTATGCCCTCTTCAACGAGGCCACGGGTGACGGCGTCCAGGTCGAGGCCTAGGCGGGCCGCCTCCGAGAGCACGCGTCGCGCGCCCTCGATGTCCTCGGTGAGCGTGGGGCCGACCGCGCCGTGATCGCGGAACGCGTCCAGGGTCTTGGGCGGCAGGGTGGTCACAGTGTTCGGCCCGACGAGGGCGTCAACATAGAGCGTGTCCGGATAGGCCGGGTCCTTGACGCCCGTGGACGCCCACAGCAGCCGCTGGGGCATCGCGCCCTTCGCGTCCAGCGCCTGCCAGCGCTCGCTGGAGAGCAACGTTCGAAACCAGGCGTAGGCGAGCTTGGCGTTGGCGATGGCCACCTTGCCGCGGATCGCCGCGAGGTCGGCGCTCTGCGGATCGTTTGCCGCAAGCCGCGCATCGATGGCCTGGTCCATCTGCGCGTCGATCCGGCTGACGAAGAAGCTGGCCACGCTGGCGATCCGGTCGATCGGCTCGCCCCGCGCCGCGCGCGCCTCGAGCCCGGCCATGTAGGTGTCCGCGACCGCCTGGTAGGCGCCGAGCGAAAACAGCAAGGTGATGTTGACGTTGACCCCTGCCTCGACCAGCACCCGCAGGGCGGTTACGCCGGCCTTTGTCCCAGGGACCTTGACCATCAGGTTGGGCTCGTCGACGGCCGCCCACAGCCGCCGCGCCTCCTCGACGGTCGCCGCGGCGTCGTTGGCGAGGCGCGGCGAAACCTCAAGGCTGACATAGCCGTCCTTGCCGCAGAGCCTGTCGTAGACACGCCGCAGGTCCGCTGCCGCGGCCTTGACGTCGCCGATGGCCTGGCTCTCGTAGAGGTCTTGCGCGCTCGCGTCGGCCCTGCCGGCGGCCGCCTGGAAGCCCGCATCATAGGCATCGCCGTGACCCATCGCCTTCTCGAAGATGGAAGGATTGGAGGTGACGCCGGTGAGGCCGTCTTCCTCGACGAGCTTGCGCAGGCCGCCGTCGGACAGGAACCGGCGATCGATGAAGTCGAGCCAGACCGCTTGTCCGGCCTCGCCAAGTGTCTTCAGACGACTGGTCATGAGTGCTTCCCGATGATGCCACGCGCGATGGCGCAGACATTTTCGATGGTGAAGCCGTAGTGCTCCTGAAGCATGGCCAACGGGGCCGAGGCTCCGAATGTCTTCATCGTGATCGTGCAGCCGTCGCTTCCGACATAGCGATCCCAGCCCATCGAGCCAGCCTGCTCAACGGCAAGCCGTGCGCGTACCTCGTTGGGAAAAACGTGCTTGCGATAGGCATCGTCCTGCAGCTCGAACAGATACCAACTTGGCAGGGATACCACGCGCGACCGCACGCCTTCTGCGCTCAGCTTCTCGTGGGCCGCCACGACCAGCGGCAGTTCGCTACCAGTGCCGATCAGGATGACCTCGGGATCGCCGCCCTCGCAATCCGCAAGGATGTAACCGCCCTGCTGCAATCCGTCGGCCGACGCATACCTGACACGGTCTAGCGTAGGGATCGCTTGGCGGGACAATACCAACGCAGTCGGTACGTTGCTGTGCTCCAGCGCGACCTTCCAGGCGACCGCCACCTCGTTGGCGTCGCCCGGGCGGATCGTGTTCAGCCCCGGAATGGCACGCAAAGCTGCGAGATGTTCAACCGGTTGGTGGGTTGGACCGTCCTCGCCGACACCGATGCTGTCGTGTGTGAACACGAAGGTGACCGGCAATTCCATGATCGCCGCCAGCCGGATCGGTGCGCGCATATAGTCGGCGAAAACCAAGAAGGTGGAGCAATAAGGGCGCAGATAGGACAGCGCCATGCCGTTGGCGATCGAGCCCATCGCATGCTCGCGCACGCCGAAATGCAGGTTGCGGCCCGCAGGATCACCGCGCTCGAACGAGCCCGCCCCCTCGAAGGTCATTTTTGTCTTCGTCGAGGGCGATAGGTCCGCAGAACCGCCCATGAGCAGCGGGACGTGGGGCGCGATGGCGTTAAGCACCTTGCCGCCACTGTCGCGCGAGGCAAGGCCTAAGGCGTCTGTCGGAAAGCTCGGAAGTGCGGCCTGCCAGCCACCGGGCAGCTTGCCTTCACGGAGCAGGTCGATCTGTGCGGCTTCCCTCGGGAAGGTATTGCGGTATCGGACGAGGGTCGCCTCCCAGGCCTCCCGCGCCGGCCTGCCGCGGGCCGCAATGGCCCCCTGGAACGCCTCCGCCACGCCGTCCGGCACGAGGAACTCGCTGTCCGCAGGCCATTCATAGACCGTCTTGGTCGCGCGGACGTTGTCCTCGCCAAGCGGCTCGCCGTGCGCTTTCTCGCTGCCGGCCTTTGGGCTCCCCCATCCAATCACGGACTGTACCACGATCAGTGTGGGCCTATCGTCGGTCGCCCTGAAGGCGTCAAACGCGCTTGCGAGTGCGGCGGTGTCGTTGGCGTCCCCCACATGGACGACGTTCCAGCCATAGCCCTCGAAGCGTTTGCCGACATCCTCGGTGAAGGCGAGGTCGGTCGATCCTTCGATCGAGATACGATTGCTGTCGTAGATCCAGCACAGGTTCGAGAGCGCCAGGTGGCCGGCGAGCGACGCCGCCTCACCTGAGACGCCCTCCATCATGTCGCCGTCGCCACACAGCGCATAGACGTTGTGGTCGAACAGGACGAAGCCGTCGCGGTTGAAACGCGAGGCCAGCGCACGCTCCGCAATTGCCATGCCAACGGAGTTTCCGCAGCCTTGGCCCAGGGGACCAGTGGTCGTCTCGACGCCCGTGGTGATCCGGTACTCGGGATGGCCGGGCGTCTTCGAGCCGAACTGCCGGAACTGCTTGATATCCTCCAAGCTGACCGCGGGCTCTCCAGTCCGCTTCGCGTCGGCGGCGACCTCCTTGACCCCGGCCAGGTGCAAGACTGCATAGAGGAGCATCGAGGCGTGACCGACCGATAGGACAAAGCGATCGCGGTTCGGCCAATCGGGCGTGTCCGGATCGTAGCGCAGGAAGTCTCGCCATAGGGTGTAGGCTACTGGGGCCAGCGCCATCGGCGTGCCAGGATGGCCGGAATTTGCCTTCTGCACGGCATCCATCGCCAGCGTGCGGATGGTGTTGATCGCCAGGCTTCTCGGGGAGCCCTCCCCCAATGCCGAATCCATCTTCAGCCACCCCGCCATGCCGCGCTCGCCGGCGCATTAACGGCCGGCAAGCCACCGGGCGCGTCGAGCGTGAGCGGTCGATGTGAGCGGGCAAACGGCGTACCGAGCCGACAGCCGGGCGCCGACGACGGGGCGGAGAAACGTCTTCCTAGACAATGGTGGTCGGGCTCGACCGCGGCCATGCGCTCCTCCTGCCTTCCGCCTATTCGGCCGCCACAGTGAAACACCACGCACCTGAGTCACCGGTCCGGACGCCTCAAGCGTCCGCTGTAGATGCGGCCACCGTTCCCTGCGCCGATCGCACGAACTACATGTCGTCGTGAGATTTCGGCGCGTCGGCCTTAGGGGCAGGAGCCGAGGAACCGGCGGGCGGATGAGCGCCCGCCTTGGGCTGGCCCATGCCACCGTGGCCCATCATCATCTCGCCGCACATCTTGTGCATTTTATCCATCTCAGCTTTGGACATCGGCTTGCCATCCGCCCCCTTCATGGCGCCCATCTGCCCCTTGCCGGCGGGCATCTGACCGCCCTTCATCCGGCCGCACATCTCGTGCTGCGAAGCGGTGGCGCTATGAGGCGGGGTCTTCGCTGGCGGACCGTCCGCGAGCGCATAGCTGGCGGAGAACAGCGCCGAAGCGGCGATGATCGTGGTGAGGAAGGCTTTCATGGTCGGGCTCCAAATTCCTGATTGCTGGTAAGGACGCTCGCCGCTCTCCACCATTACGCGGGCCAAAGGCGAGGTTGCGGCTTCGGATTATTTTCGGGCTCTTAGAACAGGCCGCGGGGCTGGTCGTCGTAGCTCACCAGCAGGTTCTTGGTCTGCTGGTAGTGGGCCAGCATCATCTTGTGGTTCTCCCGCCCGAAGCCTGAGGCCTTGTAGCCGCCAAAGGCCGCGTGCGCCGGATAGACGTGGTAGCAGTTCGTCCACACCCGGCCAGCTTCGAGCGCCCGCCCCATCCGGTAGGCCGCGCCGCCGTCGCGGGACCACACCCCGGCGCCAAGGCCGTAGGGCGTGTCGTTCGCGAGCCGCACCGCGTCTTCCGGCGTACTGAAGCGGGTCACGGCTAGCACCGGACCGAAGATTTCCTCCTGGAAGATGCGCATGTGGTTTTCGCCGACAAACACGGTCGGCTGTACGAAGTAGCCAGCGTCCAAATCGCCGCCCGGCAGCGCACGCTCGCCGCCCGTCAGGCATTGTGCGCCCTCCTGCTTGCCGATCTCGATGTAGCCCAGGATTTTGGTCAGCTGGCCTTCCGAGACCTGGGCCCCCATTTGCGTCGTCGGCTCCAGGGGGTCGCCGACCTTGATGCTGGCGACGCGGCTGATCGCTCGTTCCATGAAGGCGTCGAAGATAGATTCGTGCACCAGGGCGCGCGACGGGCAGGTGCAGACCTCGCCCTTGTTGAAGGCGAAGAGGGCTAGGCCCTCCACGGCCTTGTCGAGGAAGCTGTCGTCGGCGGCCATGACGTCGGGCATGAAAATGTTCGGAGACTTGCCGCCAAGCTCCAGGGTTTGCGGGATCAGGTGTTCGGCGGCGGCCTGCATGATCTGCCGTCCCGTCGTGGTCTCGCCGGTGAAGGCGACCTTGGCGATCCGCGGGTTGGCGGCGATCGCCCGGCCGACGGTGCCGCCCGGCCCGGTCACCACATTAAGCACGCCGGGCGGCAGGATGTCGGCGGTCAGCTCGGCGAACAGCATCAGTGTGAGTGGCGTCTGGGACGCCGGCTTGATCACGGTGCAGTTGCCGGCTGCGAGCGCGGGGGCGAGCTTCCAGGCGGCCATGAGTAGCGGGAAGTTCCAGGGGATGATCTGGCCGACCACGCCAAGCGGTTCCTTGAAGTGGTAGGCGATCGTCTGTTCGTCGATTGTCGAGATCGAGCCTTCTTCGCTGCGGATGCAGCCTGCGAAGTAGCGGAAGTGATCGACCGCCAGGGGCACGTCGGCGCCGCGCGTCTCGCGGATCGGCTTGCCGTTATCGATCGTCTCGGCGAGCGCGAAGAGTTCGAGGTTCTCCTCCAGCCGGTCAGCGATCTTGTTGAGCATCCGCGACCGCTCGCTGGGCGACAGCCGCGCCCAGCCCGCCTTGGCCGCGTGCGCCGCGTCCAGCGCCGCCTCGACGTCCTCAACCGTCGACTGCGCGAACTCTGCGATCCGCGCGCCGTTGATCGGGCTGTGGTCGGTGAAATACTGCCCCCTCAGAGGCGGCGACCAGTGCCCCGCGATGAAGTTGCCGTAGCGGGCGGGGACCTTGCCCAGGGTCCGCACGGACTGAATGGCGCTCTGGAACAAGGGGCTCTCCTTGTATTCGCACGCGAGCCGAAGTGCTCGCAACGGCCCTGCCCTGGCGGAATGTCGCCAGTTCAGAGATGAGCCCGTAGCGGACCCACTGGATACTCTTTCTGCACGGGAGGCGCGTCGCCTTGACAGGGATCAAAGGCAACCTTCGGCCAGATCATTACGAGGGATGCACGGCCAGGAGAGGAAAGCAGACCCATGGCGACGATGATGAAAGCCGCAGTCGTGCGGGAGTTCGGCAGGCCTCTAGCGATCGAGGAGGTCCCCATCCCGACGCCGGGACCGGATCAGGTTCTCGTGCGCCTGGCTGCCACCGGCGTCTGTCACACCGACCTGCACGCCGCCAAGGGCGACTGGCCGGTGAAGCCGAACCCACCGTTCATCCCCGGCCACGAGGGCGTGGGTGTGGTGGTCGGGGTCGGCGCGAACGTGCAGAGGGTGCGGGAGGGCGACCGCGTCGGCGTGCCCTGGCTGCATACCGCGTGCGGCTACTGCCCCCACTGCCGCACCGGCTGGGAGACCCTCTGCGGCTCTCAGAAGAACACCGGCTATTCCGTGAACGGCAGCTTCGCCGAATACGCAGTGGCGGATCCCAATTATGTGGGCCGCTTGCCCGATGGCCTGGATTGGGGCGCCGCAGCGCCGCTGCTTTGCGCCGGCGTGACCGTTTACAAGGGCCTGAAGGAAACCGAGGTGAGGCCCGGGCAGTGGGTCGCGATCTCGGGGATCGGCGGGCTGGGACACTTGGCGGTTCAGTACGCGAAGGCCATGGGCATGCACGTCGCGGCGATCGACATCCATCCCGAAAAGCTGGCGTTGGCCAAGCAGCTGGGTGCAGACCTCACGCTGCACGGCCGGGACACCGACCCCGTGGCCGAGATCCAAAAGCAGATCGGCGGGGTTCACGGGGTGCTTGTCACGGCCGTTTCGCCGGCGGCCTTCGAGCAGGCCTTCGGGGCGCTGCGGCCGCATGGGACCATGGCCATGATCGGCCTGCCGCCCGGCAAGTTCGCCATGCCGATCTTCGACACGGTGCTCAAGCGGATCACCGTCCGGGGCTCGATTGTCGGAACGCGGCAGGATCTGGAAGAGGCGCTCGAGTTCGGGGGCGAAGGCAAGGTCGCCGCGCATTTCTCCTGGGACCGGCTCGAGAACATCAACGAAGTCTTCGAACGCATGGAACGCGGCGCGATCGATGGGCGCGTAGTCTTGAGCCTGGAGTAGCCGCTAGACTCATCTAAAGCGCGGCGGGGCGGGTGAGGCGTCCGGGCCGGCTCCGCCGTTGCGGCACGACCGGAAGGGCCGATTCGCCCCTCCAGTCGCGACAATGTAATCCTGACGCGACGAGTTGCGTCAAAAAGGACATCAACCGCGTGCGTCCTGCGGACCGAGTGCGGTCGCGCCGGGTTTAGGGAGCCCTCCAGGCCTCGGCCGGCTGCAGGTCTGGGCTCGTGGAGAGGACAAGGAGATTCGATGTGAACAGGACAATTGGACGGGCCCTCGGCCTTTCGGCCCTTTTTGCGCTCCTGCCTGTGCTGGGCTCTTCCGCCACAGCAGAGGTCTGGCACCGGTACATAATGCGCGGTCAGGTCGTGGAGATGCAGGGTCAGGCGGTGATCCTTTGCGTTGGGCGCGCCGAAGGGGCCAAACCGGGACAGGTCCTCACGGTCGTCCGATTCATCGGAACGCCGGGGGTGTCGAAAGGTGCTCCGCCTGTCCCGCGCCGCGATGATGTCGGTGCGGTCCGCATCGACCGAGTTATAGACGAGCACTTTGCCGAGGCGACCGTGGTCAACGGCCAAGCCAGGAAGTTCGATCTGGTCGAACTGAAAGCTCCCTAGCGAACGCTACGCGGGACGGCGGAACTCGCTCTCCGGTCGCACGGGCCACCAAGGTGCCCAACGGCAAAGTGGCTCCCGGCGCGGCTGTTGCGATCGGGGGGCGTGGACGTCTCCGACACCTGCCGCCGAGCGGTCGAACCCCGCCCCTCAAGGTTATCATCGACACCAGAGAGACCCGTCCGACGGACAGCCCGGCATCAAGCCCTCAAACATAGCAGAACGGAGATGCAATTGCGCGACCGCAGAGAACTTCTGGCCGGCCTTACCCTCGCCGGGGCCGCAGCCGCCATGCCCGCCGCCGCGCAAGCCCCTCCTCCCAATGGTGATGGGATGTCGATGGATGATTGTGTCGCGCTCTGCATCGCCTCGCATCGGAGCTGTCTGACGAGCGCTCGCCATGTGATGGGACAGCCGCAACTGCGCGCGCCGGCGCAGCTCGTGGCGCTGCTGCAGGACTGCGCGGAACTCTGCCAGACCACGGCCAATTCGATGCTCCGGGGTGCGCCGACGCACACCCTTCTCTGTCGCGCCTGCGCCGACCTCTGTGAAGCGTGCGCTCAGGCTTGCGACGCCTTCAAGAACGACGCGGTGCTCACCCGATGCGCGGCGACGTGCCGGGAGTGCGGCGCGGCATGCCGGCACATGGCCATGGAGATGTAGGTGGGCGCCCGCCTCCGTCGGCGGGTTCCTGTTGCGCTGATAGCGGTTGCGCAGCCGCAGAGCGGCGCTTCGTTGAAAGCCACACCGGACCGGAGCGGTAACCCCGCAACTGGGGCGGTTGCCCGTTGTTTCCGAGCCGCCACACGGACCTACCTATCCCCAGTCGGCCGGCACACTCCGCCATTCACGGCTGTGGCTTCGGCTCCAGCATGCCCTCTCACTCCGGGCTCGGGCGCATGGAGCCGGCGCGGCGTCTAATAATTGCTGAGGATGCCGAGTTGACGTGGATCACTACCCGAGCGTGCTCATGCTCATTCGCCACCCGGCTACATCGCCTTCAAGTCGGTGCTGCAGGCGCGCCAGGTCGGCGCATCTGAACGCCCGCACTGGACCCCGAGGAATGCGTCGGATGGTGAACGGG
>JAHUZY010000429.1 GCA_019264505.1 Phenylobacterium sp.
CGGCCCATTCGGCGTCCATGCCGCCCCGGTAGAGGAACAGGCGCGAGGCCCGGTCCTGGGCGGCGAAGTCCGGGCCGAAGTCCTCGGCCAGCAGGCCAAGCCCGCGTTTGCGCCACAGGTCGATCTGCCAGAGCCGGTCGCGGGCGACATTGTAGCCTTGCAGGAAAAAGGCGTCGCGGACGCTGGCCGCGTAGATGTGGGAGATGCCCCAGCGGTCCACGAGAATCTCGGCCGGCGCCTCAAGCCCCGCCACCTGATGGTTGCTGCGGGCGGGCTCGGCGGCGGCCTGCACGGCCAGGCTTGCCAGCGCCAGACCCAGCAGGCTGCGCCTTGCGCCTCGTCCCAGGTTCCGTCCCATGGCCGCTGCTCCCTTATCGTGCTTTTGCCAGTCAGCTAAGCGGCTGGGGGAGGCCGTGGCAATGCGCGGCGGCTCAATCCTTGCGCGGGGGCCAGGGGATGAAGCCTGAGGTGCGGCGGATATAGGCGGCGTATTCAGGGCGGCGGTTCTCCATCCCCTTCTCCACCGTGGGCGCGCCGCTGCCCTTGGTGAGCAGCAGGGTGATGAGGATGGGACCCAGTAAAGACCAGACGCCAAGGCCGGTCTCGGCGGCCACCAGATAGAGCCCCCACCACAGGCAGGCGTCGCCGAAATAGTTGGGATGCCGCGTGTAGCGCCACAGGCCGGTGTCCAGCACCTTGCCCTTATTGGCCGGGTCGGACTTGAACCGGTCGAGCTGCGCGTCGCCAATGGCCTCGAAGACCAGGCCGAACACAGCCAGCGCCGCACCGATTATGGCCAGGGGGCCAAGGCCCAGCGGCGTCTCCACCTGCCCCATCTGGACGGGCAGGGCGACCAGCAGCTGCAGGGGCATCTGCGGGGCGAAGACGAAGAGCAGAGCCGAAAGGCCAAAGCTCCAGCCGCGGGCCTGACCGTCGGCCAGCATCTCCTCATAGCGGCGATCGGCGCCATGGGCCCGCCAACGGCGCAGCAGGTGCGGCCCCAGCCGCAGGGCCCAGGCGGTGACCAGAAGGGCGAGGATCCAGCCGTGAAGGCCTGACCCTCCCGAAAGGGCCATGCTGGTCCAGGCCAGGAGCGCCATGCCGGTGGGCCACCAGGCGTCGATGAAGCTGACGTCGCGCAGGCGGATAGCGATGACCCACAGCACCAGATAGGCGCCGACCAGGATCAGGGCGTTGAAGGCCAGCAGTTGCCAGAGGGGCACAGGCGTCTCCGTCTTCCGGCGTCGGCGACGCCTCTCGCCCTAGACTACGCCTGAAGTCTGCGAAGGGATGCGCGCGTCGTCGGCGTCAGCGGCGTCAGTGGGCTCGGCCACCACGGCGGCCACGGCCATGTCGGCGGTGACATTGCCCACGGTGCGGAAGATGTCGGGGATCACCTCCACCGCCAGCAGGATGGCCAGGATCTCCAGGGGCGCGCCAAGCGCCAGGCAGATGGGCGCCATGCTGGTGAAGAAGGAGATTTGGCCCGGCAGGCCCACGGTCCCGATGCTGACCGCCAGGGACACAGCGATGGCCGCGGCGATCTGACCGCCCCCGGGCTCCAGTCCGTAGAGGCGGACGATGAAGAAGGCCACGGCGAGGTTGGCCACCGGACTGGTCATGCGGAACACCGCCACGGCGAGCGGCAGGACGACGCCGGTCACGCGGGTCGAGCCGCCCAGCTCATCGCGCGTGCGCTCCACCATGGCCGGCAGGCAGGCGAGCGAGCTCTGGGTGCTGAAGGCCAGGACCTGCACCGGCGCGCAGGCCCGGACGAAGCGGCCGAAGTCCTGGCCGCGCAGAACGGCCACCAGGGCGTAGGGGATGATCAGCGCGCCGATGGCCACGGCTGAGACCATGAGGACGTACTGGGTCAGGACGCCGGCCGCATCCAGGCCGGTGCGCAGGCCGATCCCAAGGGCGAGCGCGAAGACGCCCAGGGGCGCGGCCACCAGAACCCAGCGCACGATGATGATCATGGTCTCCGAGATGGCGCGGAAGAAGGCGATCAGCGGGGTGCGCAGGTCGTGGCGCAGGCGGGTGGCGGCGAAGCCGAAGATCAGGCCGAAGACCACGATCTGCAGGATGGCGTCCTCGGCGGCGGCGCGGATGGGATTGGCCGGGGCCAGGGTCGGCAGCCATTCGCGGAAGCCGGTGGGGGTGGCGACCACCTCGCCGGCCTGGGCCGCGCTGGTCAGGGCCGCGGCGCCCGCCGGATCGATGGGCCACAGCGCCAGGAAGCCGTTCATGGCGCCTGCCCCGTAGAGGGCGGCGACTAACAGGACCGCGGCGAAGATCGCAAAGGCCCGCGCCGCCAGCCGGCCGGTGGCGGCCGCGTCGGCGGCCGAGGCGACGCCGGTGACCAGCAGGGAGAAGACCAGCGGCACGATGGTCATGCGCAGGGCGTTCAGCCACAGGGCGCCGATCGCCTCGAAGGTCTCGGCGCCGGTGGTCAGGACCGGCGACTCCGTCGCATGGATGACCGCGCCCAGGACAAGCCCGCCGACCAGGGCGGCGAGCACGTAGAGGCTGAGCGATCTGAACATCTGAATCTCCGGCTGGGTGCGAAGCATGTCACGGCGATGCGGCCGTACGCCATCGAAACCCTCAGGCTCGCCTCAGGCCAGGGCGGCGGTGGGAAAGGTCCAGTCGTCAGGGTGCAGGGCGCGGCTGATCGGCGTCCTGATCGTGCAGGTCAGACCGTCCGGCCCGAAATCGAGCTCGACTCGACCGCCCAGCTCGCCAGCCACACCCTGTTCCAGCAGGCGGGAGCCGAAACCCCGGCGCCCGGGAGCTTCGATGGCCGGCCCGCCGAACTCCTGCCAGATGATCGTCGTCTCGTCCGCGGCCGGCCCAAGGCGGGTGGTGATGCGCACCTCGCCGCCCTGAGACCAGGCGCCATATTTCACCGCGTTGGTGGCCAGCTCATGCAGGGCCATCCCCAGGCTGACCGCCGTGTTCGGCGCCATGACGAGATCGGGACCCTCCAGGGTGAAGGGCTGGCCGTAGTGGCCAAGGCTCGCTTCGGCCAGGTCAGCGAAGGACGCGCCTTCCCAGCTGCGCTTGACCAGCAGGTTGTGGGTTGAGGAGAGCGCCATCAGTCGCTCGACGAAAGTGGCCTTGGCCGCCTCGGGCTCGGCTTCGCGGCTCAGGGTCTGGACGGCGATCGACTGGACCGAGGCGAGCGTGTTCTTCACCCGGTGGTTCAGTTCGTCCAACAGCAGCTTCTGGCGGGCCTCGTGCTCGCGCATCTCCACCATGGTGTCCATGGCCGCCCGCAGTTCGGCGAGCGCAGCGTCCCGCTCGGCGATGCGGCGCTCAAGCTCGATGGGCGAGGGTAGGGCGATGACTCGCGGCAAGAGCGGCCAGAGCGCAAAGGCCGTCACCACTGAGACCGCCGCGGTGCTGGCCTTGATCAGGGCCTCGATCCCGTAGTCCGGGTTCCACAGGGTCCAGACCATCATGAAGTGGGTGACGCCGCACAGCATGATGAAGCCGACGAACATCCAGATCGCCCAGCTGAACTTCACGTCCCGCCGATGCCAGAGGAAGACTCCCAGCGCCAAGGGGATCGAAAAGTACGCGATCCCGATCAGGATGTCGGAGATGGCGTGGGTCCAGATCAGCTCCGGCCGCCACATCAGACAGATGCCGTGGGGGTTCAGGGCGTTGGAATTGAAGAAGTAGGCGATCGAGTCCCACAAGCCGTTCATTTTGCAAGCCTCTCCCTGGCGCGAGGGCGAAGGTCACGGGCTTTGCGGGTTCCGTCCAGCCCCTTCGCCTGGCGGTCGAGGCGACAGGCCGTCGCCTTGTTGGCGCCTCCCGGACCTGGGCGACAACGGGGCGTCGCAGGGCAGGCCCTATGCTCGCCCAGCGGTTGGGAGAGCACGGCATGCTGACGGTGTGGGGGCGGGCGGAGTCATCGGCGACGGCGCGGGTCATGTGGACGCTGGGCGAGACGGCCCAGTCCTGCAAGCGGCTCGACTGGGGCGGCGCCTTTGGCGGCGGGGACGATCCGGCCTACCGCGCACTCAGCCCGCCCGGCCGCATCCCGGCCATCACCCGCGACGACGGCTTCAGTCTCTGGGAATCCAACACCATCATCCGCTGGCTGGCCACCACCTGCCCCGAGGCGGGGCTTTGGCCGGCGGACGAGGCGGCGCGCTGGCAGGCGGAGGCCTGGATGGATTGGTCTGCGGCGCCTGGGCGGGTGATCGGCCAGGTGCGGACCGCCTATCGGCGTGCGGAGCCTGACCCGGCCGAATTGGCCAGGACCATCGCCACAGCGGCGGAGACCTTCGCCGTGCTCGACGCCAAGCTGAAGGACCGGACCTTCGTCATGGGCGAGCAGTTGACCGTCGCCGACCTGGCCCTGGGCGTCATCGTCCATCGCTGGTTCCGCATTCCTGAGGCCCTGGAACGTCCGGATCTGCCGGCGCTGGAAGCGTGGCATCAGCGCCTTTGCGCGCGGCCGGCCTACCAGGACCACGTGGTGGCCAAGGTGAGCGCCAGGCCCCAGACGCTGGGTATGGGTGCCTGAGGCCCTTCGACCCCTCGCGGAATTTCACAGGTGTGCTAGAGGCGGGCCATGTCGACCCCGCTCTCGCGCATCCGCAACTTCTCCATCGTGGCTCACATCGACCACGGCAAATCCACCCTGTCCGACCGGCTCATCCAGGAGACCGGCGGCCTCACCCAGCGTGAGATGAAGGAGCAGGTGCTCGACTCCATGGAGATCGAGCGCGAGCGGGGCATCACCATCAAGGCCCAGACGGTGCGTCTGAACTACAAGGCCAAGGACGGGGAAACCTATGTCCTGAACCTGATGGACACGCCGGGTCATGTGGACTTCGCCTATGAGGTCAGCCGCTCTCTGGCGGCCTGCGAAGGCTCCATCCTGGTGGTGGACTCAAGCCAGGGCGTGGAGGCCCAGACGCTCGCCAACGTCTACCAGGCCATCGACAACAACCACGAGATTGTGCCGGTCCTGAACAAGATCGACCTGCCGGCCGCTGAGCCCGAGCGGGTGCGCGAGCAGATCGAGGACGTCATCGGCATCGACGCCAGCGACGCCATCCTCTGCTCTGCCAAGACCGGAGTCGGCATCGCCGACCTGCTGGAGGCCATCGTCACCCGCCTGCCGGCGCCCAAGGGCGACCGCGAGGCTCCGCTGAAGGCCCTGCTGGTGGACGCCTGGTACGACGCCTATCTGGGCGTCATCGTGCTGGTGCGGGTCATCGACGGCACGCTGAAGGCCGGCCAGAAGGTCAAGATGATGCAGAACGGCTCCACCTATCAGGTGGACCGGCTGGGCGTCTTCCTGCCCAAGCAGACCGAGACCGAGGAGTTGGGCCCCGGCGAGATCGGCTTCATCACCGCCCAGATCAAGGAGGTGGCCGACGCCGCCGTCGGCGACACCATCACCGACGAAAAGCGCCCCACCGCCCAGGCCCTGACCGGCTTCCGCGAGGCCCAGCCGGTGGTGTTCTGCGGCCTGTTCCCGGTGGACGCCAACGACTTCGAGGACCTGCGCGCGGCCATCGGCCGCCTGCGCCTGAACGACGCCAGCTTCTCCTATGAGATGGAGACCAGCGCGGCGCTCGGCTTCGGTTTCCGCTGCGGATTCCTGGGGCTCTTGCACCTGGAGATCATCCAGGAGCGGCTCTCCCGCGAGTTCGACCTCGACCTCATCGCCACCGCGCCCAGCGTGGTCTACCGCGTGCAGCTGACCAATGGCGAGGAGATGGAGCTCCATAATCCCGCCGACCTGCCCGATCCGGTGCGCATCGACACCATCGCCGAGCCCTGGATCAAGGCCACCATCCTGACGCCCGACGAGCACCTGGGCTCGATCATCAAGCTCTGCCAGGACCGCCGCGGCGAGCAGCGGGAACTGTCCTATGTGGGTTCCCGCGCCCTGGTGGTCTACGACCTGCCCCTGAACGAGGTGGTGTTCGACTTCTATGACCGCCTGAAGTCCATCTCCAAGGGCTACGCCTCCTTCGACTACCAGATCGAGGAATACCGAGTGGGCGACCTGGTGAAGATGTCGATCCTGGTCAATGCCGAGCCGGTGGACGCCCTGTCCATGCTGGTCCACCGCAACCGGGCCGAGATGCGCGGCCGGGCCATGGTGGAGCGGATGAAGGACCTGATCCCGCCCCACCAGTTCCAGATCCCGATCCAGGCGGCCATCGGCGGCCGGATCATCGCCCGCGAGACCATCCGCGCCCTGCGGAAGGACGTGACGGCCAAGTGCTATGGCGGCGACGCCAGCCGCAAGCGCAAGCTGCTGGACAAGCAGAAGGCCGGCAAGAAGCGCATGCGCCAGTTCGGCAAGGTCGAGATCCCGCAGGAAGCCTTCATAGCCGCCCTGAAGATGGACGCCGATTAGGCCTCTAGTCCTTCCACGTCTCGGCGCTCTTAGGCGCTTTCGCCGGCGGCTTGGCCTCGGCGAAGGGTGCGTACTTGGCGCGGGCCTCAGCGACCCGGCGGGCCATGTCCTCGGCCACCTCGGGATGGCGCGACACCAGGGAATAGGTCTCGCCCGGATCGGTGGTGAGGTCGAACAGCAGCGGGTAGCGGTGCTGGTCCAGCGGGATGTCCATGGTCCGGTAGTAGGACCTGGCCACATATTTCCAGCGGGGCGTGCGCACAGCGGCCACGTGCAGATTGTCAAACAGGATCACCTGGTCGTGCGGC
>JAHUZY010000440.1 GCA_019264505.1 Phenylobacterium sp.
GGCGGTGCGCCGGCCCGCCGCGGGTCGCCTCGCGAGGCGTCGGCAGGTCGAGGCGCTGGTAGGCCGCTGGCTCGGCCCGGGCGATCCGAACGAGCGGAACGCCGGCGTCCCGGGCCTGGGTCATCAAAGTCTCCACGTCCTGGGGTGTGGCGTCCCAGGGCAGGGTGAAATCGGCTTGAGCCGGACGGGCGAGCACTGGCCCCAGGTGCGCCAGCATGGCCAGATAGGGCGCGGGCCCCAGGTCATCGGCAGAGAGGAAGATGCTGCGCTGATCGGGCGCGAGTTCTGGTCCGTCCAGCTGGCTGGATCCCAGGGCGTAGGCCTCAGCCTGGTCGATGTCGGCGTCGGTGAACCCCATGACCCGTAGGGCGTCGAAACGGGGATCGTGCAGGTCCTCACCTGGCGCGCCCAGGACATCGGCCAGGAAGCCCTCGCCGATCACCTCAGGCCGGAAGGCTTCGCTCAGCGTGGCGCAATAGGGCAGGGCCGCCTCCACCGCGCCGATCTCATGCTCGGTGAAGCCGCGGGCGGTCAAGGCGGCGTGATCGATGCCCGGCGCATCCTCGAGCGTGCCATGGCCCAGCAGCCGCCAGCGGGCGCCATCCAGGTCGGCGCCGACCGCCCTCAGGCCGCAAAGGGCGGCTTCGCTCATTACGCGGACCACCTGGCCATCGGCGGTCTCGGCGAAGGTGACCGGTCCCTCCCAAGGCTCGCCGGCTGGGCTGGCCCCACCCAGCATCAGGGTGAGTTCCGGGTCGTCGAACAGGGTCAGGCCGCCGGCCAGGCGCGGACAGGCGAGCCGCGCGGTGCGAGCCGCGCCCTCGAACAGGGTCAGGGCTGCGCCCCGGCCGGCTTCGGAATCGTAGGCGTGGCCATGGGCCGCAAGCCAGTCGGCGAGGCCTGCCAGGCCAAGGGCCGCAGGCGCGCCGTCCGTCATGGCCGCGAGAGCTGTCGCCAGTAGCCCGACCGTGCGGTGGAATGCGTCTTCGTCGAAGTCCTCACCGGTTCCGAAGGCCATGAGACTGACGGCGCCGTGGGCGGCCGCCCCGTCAACGGAGGCGTCAAAGGCCACGGTCAGACGGCCGGTCTCCCAGGCGGTGAGGCCCAGGGCCCGGTGGAGCGGCGCCGAGGCCTGCCGACCGACAAGGGCCAGGGCCTGGGGCGTGTCGGCCTGGTCCGGCAGACTGACCGCGAGGCGGGTTTCGCCGGCCCTGGCCAGGGCGATGGCGTCCAGGATGGCGGCGTCCGATGCGCCGGTGGCGCGGGCGGCCTCAGCGGCCCGGGCGAGGCTGGGATTGCGATGCGGGTCGGCGCAGGCGTCGGGGTCGCCCTGGCACCGGTGGACGGCGTCCACCACCCCCTGACGGCTGGCGGCCATGGCCAGGACGGCGTCCCGGGCGGCGGCGACGCCCCGGTGTTCGGCGCGCAGTCGACCCAGTCGCTCCGCCAGGTCGTCGTCTTCGGTCAGGGCGATCGGCTCGGGACTGGCCACCGGACGCAGAGCGATCCGCCCGGCCATCAGGGCGGCGCCCAGCTCCCGCCGGAACCGGCCGCGGGCGCCGACACCCTCGAACAGTCCCTGCCGCTGGCCGGCCTGAACCAGCTCCTCAGCGAAGCGGAAGATGGCGGCGGGCAGATCCGGCTCGCCGCCGGCCCAGTCGAGCCAGGCCTCGACCTGGGCGTTGGGCCAGGCGGCCGGGGCCAGGACCTCGACAACATTGCTGCTGCGCTCGAGCGTCCGACGCTCCATCTTGCCGCTCTCCAGACTCATGACAGACTCCCTCATCGGCGAGCCTAGGAAGGTGAGTCCCGCCCGGCAATAGATGTTGCGTCTGGAGACGCGTTCATCCCCAAGATGTTGACTTGCGCGGGGTGCTGGACGGTTCGGGGGCGGAGACCTATAGTCCGCGTGAAATCCCTGCCAGCCGGGTCAGTCCAACGTGTTCAAAGCGATCTTCACCTGGTGGAACGGCGCGACCCTCGGGGCCCGCTTCCACATCGGCCGCCGTGGCGTTTTCGTCGGGCAGGACGACTATGGCAGCCGCTATTACGAGGCCAAGGACGCCTCGGATTCCTATGACGGCCGCAAGCGCCGCTGGGTGATCTATTCCGGTTACGCCGAGGCCTCCAAGGTGCCGGCCGAATGGCACGGCTGGCTGCACTACACCTTCGATGAGCCGCCGACGGTTCAGCCCCTGCTGCGGCAGGCCTGGGAGAAGGACCATCGTCCGAACCTGACCGGCACGGTGCACGCCTATCGTCCGCAGGGCTCCCTGGCCCGGGGCGGCGAGCGTCAGAAGGCGACGGGCGACTACATTCCCTGGACTCCGGAATAGGGCCCATGCGCCGCCTGCGGCCCCTGATCCTGGGCGTCAGCCTGACCGCCCTGGTGGCGGCCGGTGCCGTCGTGGCGCAAACCGCGCCGGAGGCTCCTGCAGCCGCCCCGCCCGCAGCTCCGCCGCCGGCGCCGGAGGCGGTCGCGCCCTTGCCCGTGCCCCCGCCCGCACCTGCGCCGGAAATCGCCGCCGAGCCTGAACCCAAGACGCCCCGCGCGCCGGAACCTCCGCCCGAGCCGAAGCCGCCGATCAAGCGCGCGCGCTATGACGTGGCGATCATCCAGGCCCTGGACAAGGTAAGCGCCGAGACCATCCGCTTTGAGGCGCCGGTGGGGCAGCCCATCCGCTACAAGAGCCTGGTTTTCACGGTGCGGGCCTGCGAACTCTCGGCGCCTGACGAGCGTGCGCCGGACGCCATGGCCTATATGACCGTCGACTCACTGCCCCGGGCGGTGGCCGGTCGGCCGACGCCGCCGGCCCGGCAGATCTTTCGCGGCTGGATGTACGCCGCCGCGCCCGGCCTGAACCCGCTGGAACACCCGGTCTATGACGCCTGGCTGATCACCTGCAGGGCGGCGACGCCGGCCAGGGCGGGCTGATCTCCGAAGCGCCCGGTCGTCTGCAGGGCTTCGGCCAACCGACGATGATAGGCGGCCCTCGGTATCTCCTCAGCGTCGAACTGGCAGAGATGGTCGGTGATGAACTGCGCGTCCAGCAAGCGGTAGCCACCGAGGATCAGCCGGGCGACAAGGTGCACCAGGGCGACCTTTGAGGCGTCCGTCGCCCGGGAGAACATGCTTTCCCCGAAGAAGGCCCCGCCAAGCGATACCCCGTAAAGTCCGCCCACCAGCCGACCCTCGCGCCAGCACTCGACGCTGTGGGCGCGGCCCATGGCGAACAACTGGGCGTAGAGGTCCTGGATGATCGGATTGATCCAGGTTTCGCGGCGGTCCGGCGCCGCCTCGGCGCACAGGGCTACAACCTGATCGAAGGCGGTGTCGAAGCGGACCTGGAACGGTTCGGCCCGGACCGTCCGGGCCAGCCGCCTGGGGACGTGGAAGCCGACCAGGGGCAGCACACCCCGGCGATCCGGATCGACCAGGAAGATCTGATCGTCCTCCCGGGCGTCAGCCATGGGAAAGACGCCCCGGGCGTAGCAGGCCAGCAGCTGCGCCGGACCGAAGGTCTCCATGACCTCAGGCTTCGTCAGCCTGCGCCTTGATCCACTTTTCCAGCCAATGGATGTTGTAGTCCCCGGCGATGATTTCGGGCTGGTGGATCAGGTCCTGGAACAGCGGAATGGTCGTATCCACCCCGCCCACGACCATCTCGCCCAGGCAACGGTTCACCCGGGCCAGACATTCCTCGCGATCGCGACCGTGCACGATCAGCTTGCCGATCAGGCTGTCATAGAAGGGCGGGATGACGTAGCCGGCATAGACCGCCGAATCCAGGCGAACTCCAAGGCCGCCAGGCGCGTGGAAGTCGGTGATCTTGCCCGGCGACGGGGTGAAGGTGCGCGCGTTCTCGGCGTTGATCCGACACTCGATGGCGTGGCCTTCGAAGACCACCTGCTCCTGGGTGAAGGACAGCGGCAGGCCTGCGGCGATGCGGATCTGTTCGCGCACCAGGTCGATGCCGGTGATGGCCTCGGTGACCGGATGCTCCACCTGAAGGCGGGTGTTCATCTCGATGAAGAAGAACTCGCCGTTCTCATACAGGAACTCGATGGTGCCGACGCCGAGATAGCCGATGGCCTTGATCGCATCGACCACCACCTTGCCGATCTTGCTCCGGGTCGTAGCGTCGATCGCGGGGGAAGGGGCCTCCTCCAGCACCTTCTGGTGGCGACGCTGCAGGGAGCAGTCGCGCTCGCCCAGGTGGCAGACATTGCCGAAGGAGTCGGCGATGACCTGGATCTCGATATGGCGGGGCTTCTGGAGATAGCGCTCCATATAAACCGCATCGTCGCCAAAGGCCGCCTTGGCCTCTGACCTGGCGGTCGACACGGCCTCAGCCAGGCTCTCGCGGTCGAGGGCCACCTTCATGCCGCGCCCGCCGCCGCCGGCGGCGGCCTTGATCAGGACGGGAAATCCGATCTCGTCGGCCGCGGCGATGGCCTCTTCTTCGGTCGTCAAGGCGCCGGCCGAACCGGGAACGACCGGAATGCCGGCCCGCATCACCGCCTGCTTGGCCGTGATCTTGTCGCCCATCATTTGGATGTGCTCGGGCTTGGGCCCGATGAAGGTGAAGCCGTGGGCCCCGACGATGTCGGCGAACCGGGCGTTCTCCGACAGGAAGCCGTAGCCCGGATGGATAGCCTGGGCGCCGGTGATCTCGGCCGCGGCGATGATCGCCGGGATGTTGAGGTAGCTCTTGGCCGCCGAGGCCGGGCCGATGCAGACGCTTTCGTCGGCCAGCCGCACCCACATGGCGCCGGAATCGGCCTCGGAATGCACCGCGACCGTGGAGATGCCCATCTCCTTGCAGGCCCGGTGGATACGCAGGGCGATCTCGCCCCGGTTGGCGATCAGGATTTTTTCAAACATCGAACTACTCGATGATGACGAGCGGCTCGCCGAACTCGACGGGCTGGGCGTCGGAAACCAGGATCTCGACCACCTTGCCGGCGCGCGGCGCCGGGATCGGGTTCATGGTCTTCATGGCTTCGATGATCATCAGGGTCTGGCCGGCGGTGACCGTGTCGCCGACCTTGACGAAGCTGGGGGAGCCCGGCTGCGGCTGAAGATAGACGGTGCCGACCATGGGCGAATTCACCGCATCACCAGCCGCGCGCACCGGCGCGGCGGGCGCGCTGGGGGCTTCAACCGCCGCAGCGGCGACAGGCGCGGGGGCAGGGGCGGCGACCGTGGCGGTGACCGACACCTGGCGCGCGACGCGGACCTTCAGCCCGTCGCGCTCGACCTCGATCTCCGACAGTCCCGTCTCGGTGAGGATGTCGGCCAGTGTGCGCACCAGACGTGCGTCAAGCGGATCGGCGGAAGCCTTGGGGCTGCTAGCCATGGATAGGACCCTTGCTGCTGGGAGGCGTCAGGCGCTGAGACGCGCTGCGGCCTCGACGGCCAGTTCATAGCTCGCCACGCCGAAGCCGGACACGACTCCCGTCGCAGCGAGGGACACATAGGTATGGTGGCGGAACGTCTCGCGCGCCGCCGGGTTCGAAAGGTGGCACTCGATGATGGGGACCTCGAGGGTCTTCAGTGCGTCGAGCAGAGCGATGGAGGTGTGGCCGTAGCCTGCGGGATTGATCACCAGGGCACTGGCGGCGGTTCGCGCCTCCTGCACCCAGTCGATCAGCACACCCTCATGATTGGACTGACGGAACTCGATCGTGCGGCCAAGGGTCTGCGCCCGGCGCTCGCAGGCCTTGCGAACGTCGTCCAGGGACTCTTTGCCATAAATCTGAGGCTCGCGGACGCCCAGGAGGTTGAGATTGGGGCCGCTCAGCACATAGATCGGTTTGGACATTCGGCTCCGCCGGCGATTCCGCTGTCTTGTAACGGTCGCAGGCGGGGGTCACAAGCACCGCAAGCCGCAAGGCGAGGCGAGAGTTGAGCATGAACCTGACCATCAACGGCGAAGCCCGCGCCATGGCGCCTCTGCCGCATCTGGCCGCGCTGGTCACGACCCTGGGGCTTGATCCCCGAAAGGTGGCGATCGAGCGCAATCTGGAGATCGTGCCGCGCTCGGCCTATGAGCAGACCCCGGTAGCCGACGGCGACCGGATCGAGATCGTGCACTTCATCGGAGGCGGCTGACATGGACGACATCGGGACCCCGACCCTGAGCGCCGCGGACACCTGGACGGTCGCCGGCCGCACCTTCACCTCGCGGCTCATCGTCGGAACGGGGAAATACAAGGACTACGCCACCAACGCCGCCGCCGCCGAGGCCGCTGGCGCTGAGATCGTCACGGTGGCGATTCGGCGGGTGAACCTGTCTGATCCGAGCCAGCCGATGCTGGTGGACCATGTGAAGCCTGACCGCTTCACCTTCCTGCCCAACACCGCCGGCTGTTTCACCGGCGAGGATGCGGTCCGCACCCTGCGCCTGGCCCGGGAGGCCGGCGGCTGGAACCTGGTCAAGCTCGAGGTGCTGTCCAACACCAAACACCTGCTGCCCGACATGGAGGAGACCCTGCGGGCCCTGAAGCTGCTGATCGCCGACGGCTTCGAGGTGATGGTCTATTGCAGCGATGATCCGGTCTATGCGCTGAAGCTGGAGGAGGCCGGCGCCGCCGCCATCATGCCCCTTGGGGCGCCCATTGGATCGGGGCGCGGCATCCAGAACATGCTGAACCTCGGCCTGATCATCGAGCAGTCCAAGGTGCCGGTGCTGGTGGACGCCGGTGTGGGCACCGCCTCAGACGCCGCGGTGGCCATGGAGCTGGGCTGCGACGCCGTGCTCATGAACACCGCCATCGCCGAGGCGCGCGATCCGATCCTGATGGCCAGCGCCATGCGTCACGCCGTCATCGCCGGGCGCGAAGCCTTTCTGGCCGGGCGCATGCCCAAGCGGATGTACGCCGATCCGTCCTCGCCCCTGGCCGGCCTGATCTAGCCCGCGATCTTCTCGGCCTGGGCCGCGGTGATGGCGGCCTTGACCGCCTCCATGTCCGCACCGGAGATCAGGCGGTTGCCGATCACGAAGGCCGGGGTGCCGTTGATCCCCAGGCTGGCGGCCAGTTCGTGGGTGTCCACCAGCTGTTGCTGAATGGCCGGCGCCTGGGCGGCCTTGCGGGCGGCGGCCGGGTCGATGCCAACGGCCCGCAGGTGGCGATCGAGCGCCGCATCGTCCAGGGACTTTTCAGCCATCAGCCGCTCGTGCAGTTCCAGCGTCTTGGGCTTGGCCAAGTCGGTAAGCATGATGGCGGCGGTTTCGTCGGACTGTTCGCCGAAGATCGGGAATTCCTTGAAGACCACCCGCACGTCGGGGTTCTGCTCGATGATGCCGGCCATCTCGGTCGCGGCGATCTTGCAATAGCCGCAGCGGTAATCGAAGAACTCGGTGACGGTGATGGTTCCGTTGGGATTGGCCACGAAGTCCCGCGGATCCTGTTCCAGCGCCGCCCGGTGCGTTTCGATCGCCGAGGTGGCCGCCTGGGCCGCTTCGGTCTCGCGCTTCTTTCCTAGCGCCTGCACAGCCTCCTCGATCACCTCGGGGTTCTCGATCAGATAGGCGCGAACCTTTTCGCCAAAGGCGTCGTCGCCGGTGCGGTCACAGGCGGCCAGCGCCAGGGTGGAGGCGCAGAGCGCCGCGAGGACAGGCAAGGATTTTCTCATCGGGAAACCAGATAGGGATGTTTGGCGCCGGTTGCGACCCTGTTGGCCAAGGTCGCTGGCTAGCGAACGGAGCCAGAGCGGATCGCGCCTTCCTGGGCGAGCTCGCGCAGGTCGTCACGGGACGGGTTCGACGTCAGGACGATATCGGTCGCCCGCCGCCATTCGGGGGTGTCGCGGGTCAACAGATCCCTGGCCCGCATGGCGAAGACGCGAGCCTGCTGGCGATCGCCCACATGGAAATTGTACTCCGCCGTCGCCAGTCGGGCCGCGCCGTCCTCGCCGCGGCGATCATGGCCCTCGGCCAGGAGCCGCCAGGCCACGGCGTTGTCGTTCTCCTGGGTGAGGGCCTTGCGCAGTTCGTTGATGCCCTCGTCCAGCTTGGCGTCGTCGTTCATGGCGATCAGGGTCTGGCCGAGATTGACCCGCAGCAACGGGGCCTCGGGCATCAGCTCCACTGACCGGCGTTGCGGCGCCTCGGCCTCGGCGGTGCGGCCGAACTCGAACAGGATCTGACCCTTCAGCTCCCAGAGATAGGCGTTCTCCGGTTGCTCAGTGAGCAGGGCCTCGATCAGGCGCAGGGCCTGGTCCGGCTCCTTCATCTGGTAGTAGGCGATGGCCCGGGCGTAGCGGGCCGGATAGCTCTTGTCGGTCTCGCTGTAGTCGACGATGGCCCGCTGTGGATTGAGGAAGCCCTGCAGCTTGGCCTGCATGATGCGGTGCCGCTCCATGGCCTCTTCGCTGTCGACCTTGTCCCAGTCGGGCAGGGTCTCGGCCTTGCGACGCAGGGTGTCGATCCGGTCGGACGAGAGTGGGTGGCTGCGGAAATAGGCGTAGCGCCGGGCTTCCTGGAAGACTTCCTGGTAGCGGAAATTGTCGAAGAACTCGACCAGGCCCCGGCCTGAGAGGCCGGCGCGGTCGAGGATGTTGAGGCCCGCCTGGTCGGCGCGGCTTTCCTGTTCGCGGCTGTAGCCCAGGGCCGCCAGGGTCCCGAACTGGCTGGCGCTGCCCATCAGGGCGATGG
>JAHUZY010000090.1 GCA_019264505.1 Phenylobacterium sp.
CAACTTCGTGGAGGTGATGATGGTGACGGTCGGCGAAGGCGCCAAGGCCAATCACCTGGCCTATCTGGGGGATGGCACGGTGGGCGCCGGGGCCAATATCGGGGCGGGCACGATCTTCTGTAACTATGACGGCTTTGACAAGTTCGAGACCCATGTGGGGGAGGGCGCCTTCATCGGCTCCAATTCGGCCCTGGTGGCGCCCGTGCGCATCGGGGCCGGCGCCTATACGGGCTCAGGCTCGGTGATCACCCGCGATGTCGCCCCCGACGCCCTGGCCCTGGAGCGTGGGAGCCAGACGGAAAAGCCGGGCTGGGCCGCCCGCTTCCGCGCCGCCAAGGCCGCCCGGCCCAAAAAGCGCTGATCGCTGAGGCCTCTAGGCGTGGCCTTCCCGGGCCAGGGCGCCTAGAACGGAGCCTTCCGCCGCCCCGGCGACCGAGACACGGAATCCAGATGGACGCAGACGCCCAGAAGAAGGCCGCCGGCGAGGCCGCCGCAGAGATGGTCGAGGCCGGCATGGTGGTGGGCCTGGGCACCGGCTCGACGGCGGCCTGGTTCGTCAAGGCCCTGGCCGCCCGGCGCCTGGACGTGACCTGCATCCCCACCTCCGTGGCCACGGCCGAACTGGCCGAGAGTCTGGGGCTGAAGCTCACCGAACTTGGCCCCGTGAAGTCCATCGACCTCACTGTCGACGGCGCCGACGAGATCGGTCCGGCCCTGTCCCTGATCAAGGGCGGCGGCGCGGCCCTGCTGCGCGAAAAACTGGTCTGGGAGGCCTCGCGCCGCTGCGTGGTCATTGCTGACGCCGCCAAGCGCGTGCCGATGCTGGGCAAGTTCCCCCTGCCCATCGAGGTGGTGGCCTTCGCCCACGAGACCACCGCCCTGCGGATCTGCGACGCCCTGTCCGAATGCGACCTCGGCGTCGCCCCGCGCCTGCGGGTCAAGGACGGCGCGCCGGTGCGAACCGACGGGGGCAACCTTATCTATGACGCCGCCTGTGGTCGGATCGAGGACCCTGCGGCCCTGGCCGATGCGCTGAAGAGCGTCACCGGCGTGGTCGATCACGGCCTGTTTCTCGACCTGGCCGACCTGGCCCTGGTGGGGACGCCCCAGGGCGTCGTCACCCTCGAACCCTAGACGTGGAGTGACCTGAGCGTGGCCCAGTACGACTACGACCTGTTCGTCATCGGCGCCGGCTCCGGCGGCGTGCGCGCGGCGAGACTGGCCGCCATGAGCGGCGTCAGGGTGGCGGTGGCCGAGGAGGACCGGGTCGGCGGCACCTGTGTCATCCGCGGCTGTGTGCCCAAGAAGTTCATGGTGTACGCCTCGGAATATGCCGGACATTTCAAGACCGCCGAGGCCTATGGCTGGAGTTTTGGCGAGGCCCCGCGCTTCGACTGGCCGACCTTTCTGGCGGAGAAGGACAAGGAGATCGCCCGGCTGTCGGGGATCTATGTCACCAACCTGCAGAACGCCGGCGCCGAGCTGATCCACGCCAAGGCCCGGCTGGTGGACGCCCATACGGTCGAGCTGGTGGGCAAGGACAAGACGGTCACGGCCGGCAAGATCCTGATCGCCACCGGCGGCCGGCCCTGGACGCCCAAGGACCTGCCGGGGATCGAGCATGTCATCACCTCTGACGAGGCCTTCCACATCGCCGAGCTGCCCAAGCGGATGGTGATCGCCGGCGGCGGCTATATCGCCGTGGAGTTCGCCTGCATCTTCAAGGGCCTCGGGGTGGATGTGACCCTGGTTCACCGGGGCCCCAACATCCTGCGCGGCTTTGACGACCACGTCCGCGCGCATCTGGGCGAAGAAATGACCCGCAAGGGGATCAATGTCCTGCTCGGCTGCCAGCATGAGCGGGTGGAGAAGACCGAGGGCGGGCTGGTCAGCCACCTGTCCAGCGGCGCCGCCATCGAGGCCGATCTCGTCCTCTTCGCCCTGGGCCGCGAGCCCTATGTGGAGGGCCTGGGCCTGGAGGCCGCCGGTGTGGCGGTGAACGACGGGGCCATCGTGGTGGACGACTATTCCCGCACCAATGTGGAGTCCATCTGGGCGGTGGGCGACGTCACCAACCGCATCAACCTGACCCCGGTGGCGATCCGCGAGGGTGCGGCCTTCGCCCAGACCGAGTTCTATGACAACCCGACCACCTTCGACCACGAGATGGTCGCCTCGGCGGTCTTCTCCCAGCCGGCCATCGGCTCGGTGGGCCTGACCGAGGCCGAGGCCCGCCACGCCCACGGCCAGGTGGATGTGTATCTGTCGAGGTTCCGGGCCATGAAGCACACCTTCTCCGGCGGGGAAGAGCGGGCGCTGATCAAGCTGGTGGTGGACGCCAAGAGCCAGAAGCTGCTCGGCTGCCATGTGGTGGCGCCGGATGGTCCGGAGATCATCCAGATGGCCGCCATCGCCCTGAAGATGGGCGTGACCAAGGCCCAGTGGGACTCCACCTGCGCGGTGCATCCCACCCTGGCCGAAGAGCTGGTGACCATGCGCGAGAAGTACATGCCGCAGGATCTGGGCCCGGTGGCGTGACGACGACGACGTCTTTCATCGGTGGTGCGGGCTTCGCCCGCTGGTGCGCCTGGGTGCTCATCTTCGGCGCCGGTCTGGCCGGCCCCCTGGGCTGGGTGGGGCCGTTGGCCTTCGCCGTGCTGCTGAGCATCGTCGGTTTGCTGACCCTGCCTGGATTGGAAGTGCGCGAGGCCGATCGCCCGGCCGCGCTGGCGCTCCTCGTCCTGGTGATCTGGGCGGCGGGCTCGATGCTGTGGAGCCCCTATGAGCCCGAAGCGCTCTGGTCCTCCAATGCCGTGAAGCTGACCTGCCAGGCGGTCCTGTACTGGGCCGCCTACAGCGCCGTGCGCCGGGCCGAGGGTCAGGGCCTTCGGCGGGCCATGGTCGTCTTCATGTGGGGCGTGTCCGGCCTTTCGGTGATGCTCATCATCGAGGCAGTGACCGGCGCCGCCGTCTATCAGGCGCTGCGGCAGGCGATCGGCGATCCGATCCGCCCAGACCTTGCGGTGCGCAATGTCGCTCAAGGGGTGTTCGTCCTGGCGGTGCTCTGGGGGCCTGCGGCCCTGGCCGCCCTCCGGCTCGGTTGGTGGCAGCTGTCGGTGCTGATGGCCGCTGGCGTCGTGGCCGGCGGCGTGGGTCTGAACGCCGACGCCCCCCTGATCGCCCTGGCGGGCGCCAGTCTGGCGGGCGCGGCCGTCTATCGCTGGCCGGTGATCGCGCCTCGGGTGCTGGGCGCCGGCGCGGGCTTCTTCTTCCTCGCCACCCCGCTGATCCTCTGGGCGCTGCGGGCGCAGGGAATCTATGGGGCGCTGCAGGAGCGGGTCAGCCTCTCCTGGAGCATGCGCATGGACTACTGGAGCTATGCGGTCGACTGGATCAGCGACAAGCCCCTCAAGGGCTGGGGCCTGGACGCCAGCCGCATGTTCGGTCCCGGCATCCGGCTCCATCCGCACGACGCCGCCCTGCAGGTCTGGCTTGAGCTGGGAGTGATCGGCGCAGCCGCCGCCACCGTGTTCTGGGTCACCATCTTTCATCGCCAGGAGCGCAGTCATCCCGACCTGGGCGCCGCCGCCGGCGCGGCGGCCGCTGTGAGCTATCTCACCTTCGCCGCCGTCAGCTTCGGGGTCTGGCAGGAGTGGTGGCTGGCGCTCGGGGCCCTGGCCGTGGTCTCGGCCGCCGCCGCCCAGCGCCTGCCCGTCGCCGCACGCCTGCCCAAGCCCGCCAGCGCGCGCAGAGCATCGACCTATCCCCCCATATCGGAGTAGAAGGCCCCACTTTCGTCCCAGGGTCATTGCAAGGCCCCACAGCCTCGGGACGACGCGGAGCTTCAGAGTGATGAGCGACAACTGGAAACCGGCCTCCTGGCGCGCCAAGACCGCCAAGCACATTCCGGACGACTATCCGGACGGCGCCGCTCTGGAGCGCGTGGAGCAGACCCTGCGCGGCATGCCGCCCCTGGTGTTCGCCGGTGAGGCGCGGCGGCTGAAGTCCCTGCTGGGCGATGTGGCCGAGGGCCGGGCCTTCCTGTTGCAGGGCGGCGACTGCGCCGAGAGCTTCAAGGAATTCCACGCCGACAATATCCGCGACACCTTCCGCCTGATCCTGCAGATGGCGGTGGTGCTGACCTTCGCCGGCGGCAAGCCGGTGGTGAAGGTGGGGCGCATGGCTGGCCAGTTCGCCAAGCCGCGCTCTTCGCCGGTGGAGATGATCGGCGATGTAGAGCTGCCGTCGTACCGCGGCGACAATATCAACGGCATGGAGTTCACGCCGGAGGCCCGCGCCCCTGACCCGGAGCGCCTGCTCAAGGCCTACGCTCAGTCGTCCTCGACCCTGAACCTGCTGCGGGCCTTCGCCGGCGGCGGCTATGCCGACCTCTACAACATCCACCGCTGGACGCTGGGCTTCGTCAATGACAGCCCGCAGGGCGCCCGCTACCGCGAGCTGTCTGAAAAGATCAGCGAAGCCCTGACCTTCATGGCCGCCATCGGGGTCACCCCCGACAGCCATCCCGATCTGCACCGGGTGGAGTTCTTCACCTGTCACGAGGCCCTGCTGCTGGGCTTCGAGGAGGCCATGACCCGCGTCGATTCCACCTCGGGCGACTGGTACGACACCTCCGCCCACCTGCTGTGGATCGGGGAGCGGACCCGACAGCTGGACGGCGCCCATGTGGAGTTCTGCCGCGGGGTGAAGAACCCCGTCGGCGTCAAGGTCGGCCCG
>JAHUZY010000455.1 GCA_019264505.1 Phenylobacterium sp.
CCTTGGGCGAGGCCCGGCGGGCGGCGTGGGCGGCGTCGGAAGCGGCCAGGGCGTCGGCGACGCTTGCGCGCCCCTCGTTCAGGGCGCGGGCAAGGAGGGCCAGCTCCTCCAGCTTCTGCACGCCAAAGGCCAGCCAGCTGGCCACCTCAGGATCGAGCCTGGTCTCGGCGGTCAGGTCGAGGGGGGCGTGCAGCAGAGAGCAGGACGGCGCCAGCAGGACCTGCCGGCCGCTGCCGACCACCGGCTCCAGTCGGTCCAGAAGGGCTGTAAGGTCGGCCCGCCAGATATTGCGCCCGTCCACCACGCCTAGCGACAGGACAAGATCGGGGCGGGCCTTGGCCAGGGTGGAATCCAGGTCGCCGGGTCCGCGGACCAGGTCGAGATGCAGACCCGCCACGGGCAGGGACAGGGCCAGGTCGAGATTGTCGTCCAGGGCGGCGAAATAGGGGGTCAGCATCAGCTTCAACCCCGGCGCGGCCAGGGCGAGGCGCTCATAGGCGCGGACGAAAGCGGCGCGGTCAGTGTCGTCGAGGTCCAGCGCCAGGGCGGGCTCGTCCATCTGCACCCAGTCGGCGCCCACCGCCGCCAGCCGACGCAGGATCTCCCCGTAGACGGGCAGCAACGCGTCCAGCAGGTCACGGGGGTCCGAGCCATCCCGGGCCTTGGCCAGCTTCAGCCAGGTGACCGGCCCGATCAGCACCGGTCGGGTGTGATGGCCCTGGGCGCGGGCCTCGAGGAACTCGTCCACCGGCTTGGTGGAGGCCAGCGCGAAGGTCTGGCCGGCGGCCACCTCGGGGGCGAGGTAGTGATAGTTGGTGTCGAACCACTTGGTCATTTCGCAGGCCACGGCGTCCTGGCCGCAGCAGCCGGTCTCCTGCTCGCCCGACCGGGCGCCGCGGGCCATGGCGAAATAGAGCTCCAGCCCCTGGGCGCCGGCGAAGCGCGGCGGGACGGCCCCGACCATCAGGGTGGCGTCCAGCACCTGGTCGTAGAGGGAGAAGTCGTTGCTGGGCAGAATGTCGACCCCCAGTTCGGCCTGGCGGGTCCAGCCCTCGCGGCGGAGGTCGGCGGGGATCTGGAGAAGGCCGGCCTGATCGAGGCGGCCGGACCAGAAACGCTCCAGGGCGGTCTTGAGCTGGCGGCGGGGGCCGATGCGGGGAAAGCCGAGATTGGCGACGAGGACGGGTTGAGCGGCGGGCATGGGATCTCCTTCGCCGGCGCAGGGCGCGCAGGCGGGATGTGAGGTTTTGATGTTGCAGTGGCTGTGGGACGGGCCGGCGGCTTAAGGGCGCCGACGGCCCCATCGCATTCGATGCGGGGGCGGGATCAGCTTCGGCTCTGGCGAAGGCGCCATGGCGGCCTCCCGTTCAGGTCAGGGACAGGACGGAGGCATTGCGGCAGGCGCTTACGGGCGCAGGGTCACCGCGAGACGAGAGTCCGGGCGTGCGCACGATGCGACCCGCCGGGACCCCCCGCCCGAGGACGTTATCTGACGCGGCAGGTCTCCTGGCTCGCGGGTCGAAGCGGCTGTCTGGCCTTCCCGACGGGGTCTCCGTCAGTGACACGATCGACAGCCGCTCGCCGCTTACAGTTGCGGGGACAGCTCCGGAGTCGGGGCATGGCAAGACCCTCACCGGATTCCCTCTTAGCTCCGGACCCCAAGGCCCGCAGAACCGCGACCCTGACATCTAGGCCCATCTGCAAACCCCCGTCAAGGGACATATAAAGATATCCTTATGTCATTATGCCTCTGGACGCCCGAGATTTCGCGTCTGGCCGCCAAACCGGCTATGAGCCCTCCGTGACCCGCGCCGTCCTCACCCGCCTGACCCTTACCGACTTCCGGTCCTATGTCCGCGCCGAGCTGGCCCTGGACGGCCGGCCCGTGGTGCTGGCCGGGCCCAATGGGGCGGGGAAGACCAATCTGCTGGAGGCCGTCTCCCTGCTGACCGCCGGTCGGGGCCTGCGCGGGGCGGCCATGGCTGAGCTCGGCCGCCGCCTGCCCGGCGAGGGCAAGGGGCGCGCCTGGGCGGTCGCCGCTGAAATCACCCTGGGCGAGGAGACCCTGAAGGTCGGCACAGGGGTGGAGGCGGCCGGCGCCGCCCGCCGGACCGTCCGCCTGGAAGGAGAGACCGTGCCGCCGGGCCGGTTGTCGGACCTGCAGCGCCAGGTCTGGCTGACCCCGGCCCAGGATCGCCTGTTCCTGGAGGGCGCCTCCGAGCGCCGGCGCTTCTTCGACCGGCTGGTCTATGCCGCCAGGCCCGGCCACGCAGGCCAGGCCAGCGCCTATGAAAAGGCCCAGCGTGAGCGGATGCGCCTGCTCACCGACGGCCCCAACGACCCCGCCTGGCTCGGCGCCCTGGAGGCGCGGATGGGGCAGGCCGGCGCCCAGATGGCTCAGGCGAGAACCGCCACCCTCACCGACCTGCAGGCGGAGATCGACAGCCGCGGCGAACGCCCCTTTCCGCAGGCTCGCCTCGCCCTCACCGGGGACTGGGAGCAGATGGCGCTGCAGGGTCTCGACGCCGGCGAAATCGAGGCCCGGCTGGTCTCAGCCCTGGCCGCGGCCCGGGAGCGCGACGCCGCCGCCGGCCGCGCCCTGACCGGTCCGCACCGGGGGGATCTGGCCGTCATCCACCTGGAGAAGGACCGCCCGGCCGCCGAATGCTCCACCGGCGAGCAGAAAGCCTTGATCCTGAACCTGGTCCTGGCCCAGGCGGCGAGACTTTCGCGTGCAGAATCAGCGCCAAACCCTATATTGTTACTGGATGAAGTCGCAGCACACCTGGATCGCCGTCGGCGAAGGGCCCTGTTCGACGAAATCGAGGCGCTCGGCCTGCAGGCCTTCCTGACCGGAACCGACGAGCACCTGTTCGAAGACCTTCGCGGCCGAGCCCAGGGCGTCCGGGTGGACGCTTCGGGCCTGGCCCTACTGGACGCGTAAGAAGACCCAAATGAGCGACGAAACCCAAGGCGCCGGCGAAACGCCGTCGAGCAACGGCCAGGCCGAGTATGGCGCGGAATCCATCAAGGTCCTGAAGGGCCTGGACGCGGTGCGCAAACGGCCGGGCATGTATATCGGCGACACCGACGACGGGTCTGGTCTGCACCACATGGTCTATGAGGTGGTGGACAACGCCATCGACGAGACCCTGGCCGGCTATGCCAGCCGCGTCGAAGTGATCCTCAATGGCGACGGCTCGGTCACCGTCACCGATGACGGCCGCGGCATTCCGGTGGACATGCACGAGGGCGAAGGCGTCTCGGCCGCCGAGGTCATCATGACCCAGCTGCACGCCGGCGGGAAATTCGACCAGAACAGCTACAAGGTCTCCGGTGGCCTGCACGGGGTTGGCGTCTCGGTCGTCAACGCCCTGTCGGACTGGCTGAAGCTCAAGATCTATCGCGGCGGCAAGGCCTATGAGATCGAGTTCCGCCGCGGCGACACGGTCTCGCCCCTGGTGGAGACCGGCGAGGCGCCAATGCGCGAGAACGGCCTGCCGCTCTCGGGCACCGAGCTGACCTTCTATCCCTCGACCAGCACCTTCGCCTTCATCGACTTCGACCGGAAGACACTCGAGCACCGCCTGCGGGAGCTGGCCTTCCTCAATTCCGGCGTCACCATCTGGCTGAAGGACTTCCGCGGGGCCGAGCCCTTCGAGGAGGTCATGTCCTATGAGGGCGGCATCGAGGCCTTCGTCCGCCACCTGGACAAGGCCAAGACCCCGCTGATCCGCGACCCCATCGTCATCCGCGGCCGGCGCGAGAACGTCGAGATCGACCTGTCCCTGTGGTGGAACGACGGCTTCCACGAGAACGTCCTCTGCTTCACCAACAACATCCCGCAGAAGGACGGCGGCACTCACCTGGCCGCCTTCCGCTCGGCCATGACCAGGCTGATCACCTCCTATGCTGAGAGCTCCGGCGCAGCCAAACGGGAGAAGGTCTCCCTGACCGGGGAAGACGCCCGCGAAGGCCTGACCTGCGTCCTGTCGGTCAAGGTGCCGGACCCCAAGTTCTCCTCCCAGACCAAGGACAAGCTGGTCTCCTCAGAAGTGCGCCCGGCCGTGGAAGGCCTGGTCTCCGAGGGGCTGTCGACCTGGTTCGAGGAACACCCCACCGAAGCCAAGATCATCGTCCAGAAGATCGCCGAGGCCGCCGCCGCCCGCGAGGCGGCCCGCAAGGCCCGCGACCTGACCAGGCGCAAGTCCGCCCTGGACATCACCTCCCTGCCCGGCAAACTCGCCGACTGCTCGGAGAAGGACCCGGCCAAGTCCGAAATCTTCCTGGTGGAGGGCGACTCCGCCGGCGGCTCGGCCAAGCAGGCCCGCAACCGGGATAATCAGGCCGTCCTGCCCCTGCGCGGCAAGATCCTGAACGTCGAGCGCGCCCGCTTCGACAAGATGCTGTCGTCCGACCAGATCGGCACCCTGATCACGGCGCTCGGCGCCGGCATCGGCCGCGATGACTTCAACATCGACAAGATCCGCTACCACAAGATCGTCATCATGACCGACGCCGACGTGGACGGCGCCCACATCCGCACCCTCTTGCTGACCTTCTTCTACCGGCAGATGCCGCAGGTGATCGAGCGGGGCTATCTCTATATCGCCCGGCCGCCGCTCTATAAGGCGACCAAGGGCAAGTCGGTCCGCTACCTGCAGGACGACCCCGAGCTGGAAGCGTTCCTGGTCAATGAGGGCGTCGACGGCGCCACCCTGACGCTCGCCAATGGCGAGCGGCTGGCCGGGCCTGATCTGCACGCCCTGGTCCAGACCGCCCGCGGGGCCAAGGCCAATGTGGACCGCCTGTCGTCCCGGGCGCCGGCCTTCGCCATCGAGCAGGCGGCCCTGGCCGGCCTGCTGGGGGAAAACGGCGACCTCGAAATGGCGGCGAAACGCCTCAACCTCTACGCCGAGGAGGGCGATGGCCCCTGGAGCGGCGAGACCGCAGCCACCGGCGGCTATGTGTTCAGCCGCGTCCGCCGGGGCGTCTCCGAGCGCGTGGTGCTGGACGACCTGCTGCTGCACGCCGCCGACGCCCTGCGCCTGGCCGAACGCGCCGCCAGCATGGCCGAAACCTTCGCCTCCCCGGCCAGCTTCACCCGCCGGGACAAGGTGACCACCGTGCGTGGCCCGCTGGACCTGTTCAACGCTGTCATGGAGGCCGGTCGCCGCGGCCTGGCCATCCAGCGCTACAAGGGGCTGGGCGAGATGAACCCCGACCAGCTCTGGGAGACCACCCTGGACGCCGAGGCCCGCAGCCTGCTGCAGGTCAAGGTGGCCCATGCCGACGACGCCGACGGCATGTTCACCCGCCTGATGGGCGATCTGGTCGAGCCCCGCCGGGAGTTCATCCAGGAAAACGCCCTGGACGCCGAGGTGGACGTCTAACCCCACAAGCCTGGTCTGAAGTGAGCCATAAGGCCGCACAGGGAAGCCAATAGACGCTGTGCGCTGAGCCGTAACACTCAACATACGTTTAGTTTGATCCGATCCCCGAGAGCTGGATTATTCTGAGCTAGAGTTTGCGCGCCGGATTTCCCAGGCTGGGGGAGAGGAGCAGCCTCCAGGCTCTCGTTATCGCTGGATGTGGTATGGGTCAGGTCAAGGTCTGCTCTGCGGCAAGGCGGCGGCCGTGCGTGAGAGGCCCAGCACTACAACAGGGTTGGGCTCATAGCTGCCCGACCACAACCACACCAGCGAGGGCACCTACAACAAGGCGGCGGCCACCGCCGCGCGCTTGTGCCTCGACGCCTCGAGCATCTCCCCGGCGGGACAGAAGGCCGTCGAACCGTGTGACCTGTTCGAAGTGATCAACGGCGCCGCGGTGCTCCATCACATCAAGCTCAAGACTCAGATGTTAGCGGGCGCGCTGCGCCTCACACTCAGCGAAGAAGGGTTCCTGCTTGGCTGGCGGAGGACCTTGATGGCCTCTCACGATCGCTTTCCCAGCAAGAGGTTACGGAGCAAGTCACCGCCGTGGTTGCCTGATGCGGGGCGGTCCGACGTAGGCGCACAGAGGAAGATTACCTCAAAGTAGGCACCTGCCTTCTCTGGCCCGGGCCTAGAGGGCTTGGGCGCTCCCTACCCTTGCCCCGCCCACCCGGGCGGTACAGTCGCCCTGATGCGGCATGGTCCCGAGACGCTTTGATTCAACCTGCAGGCTTGCCGTATAGACGGCCGCGCGCCGAGATCGAATTTGCGACGAGACTTTCACACCATCCGTTTCAGCCCGTCGAAGTCGCCGGTGACCCTGAGAGTGATGGTGACCGGCGTGCCAGCGCGATTTCGCCAAAACCAACCATGCGAACCATCGAAGGCGGCCGTGAGGACACCTTCTGAGCGGCTTTCCGAGCCTTTGCCGTAGCCGTGATAAGATATGCCTGCGCCGTCCCCGTGGGCATCGAAGTTCAGTTTCGGACCATCCGTGATCCAAATATAGGTGACTGAGGCACCTTTGCTCATCTTTGCCTTTATCTCTAAGCCTTGCCCGGGAGCTAGAGTCAGGGTCATCTCTTCGGCCTTAGAGGCCGGTGCCCCGTCAGCCGTCGCGCCGGTTTGAACGGGCGCCAGGACGGTGGCGGCGCCTGGCCCGGACGGCGCTTGGGCTAATGCAGGGGCCGCCGCCGCCTCGGCTAAAGCCTCCTGTTCAGCCTCCCGAGCCATGGCCATCTTCACCGTCCCCATGTCGGTCAGCTGGAGCAGCCGCCCAATTCCCGTTGGGTCCACGGCGAATTCGGCGGGAAGGATGACAGTGACCAGGAGAGCGGCGGCGACGCCCACGGCAAAGACCGTCGAGCGAAGCAACTGGCGGGTGGTGGGCAGGTCGGCGGAGTCGGGTTTCTGGGAATTGAACATGGATATGATCTCCGATCAGGCTACGAAGTAGCCGACGATTTGGTAGCCGGTGAGGATGAAGCCAGCGGTCATCAGGGCGACGTTGGCATTGTAGGCTTGGGTCCAGAACCCGGAGGTCCGCCGCCAGAAGCCCATGGCGATCAGGATGGCGCTGAGCGCCAAAACCTGGCCGAGTTCGACGCCAATGTTGAAGGCGACGAGGTTGACGAACAGGCCGTCTGGCGAAAGCTCAAAGTCTTGCAGCTTCGTGGCCAGACCAAAGCCGTGGAACAGGCCGAAGATCAGGGTGGCGGCCTTTGTGTTGGGCTGCACCCCGAACCAACGCTGGAAGGCGCCTAGGTTGTCGAGCGCCTTGTAGACGACGGAGAGGCCAATGATGGCGTCGATTAGGTAGGCGCTCACACTGACGCCCATCAACACCCCCAACAGCAGGGTGATCGAATGGCCGACCGCGAACATGGTCACGTAGAGGCTGACGTCCTTGAGGCGGTAGAGAAAGAAGATCACCCCGAGTAGAAACAGCAAGTGATCGTAGCCGGTGATCATGTGTTTGGCGCCGAGGTAGATGAACGGCATGAACAGGACGCCTGAGCTCTCCTGAATGTAGCCCTTGTCGCCCTCAGCTACGCCATGGGCGAACGCCTGGGACAAGAGGCCGGTCAGCAACACCAGACCGAGGCCGAGCCACAAGCGCTTCGACCATGCGGTGAGGGTTGATGGCTGCACGTGAGAGCCTTCAGAACTGGGAATCATGTTGCGGCTCCAAGGTTGGTGGGGAAGAAGCGACGGCGGATCCAAAGGCGCGCTGGTCGCTCGAAGAGAGCGTGGAGGATCGCCCCGCCCAAGAGGGCCGCGACGACGAAGGCAGCAGCCTCGCCCATTGGCATCACGTAGCTGCTGTCACCCCCAAGCAGGACCGCGCGGGCGTTCTTCCACAGCACCAGCAAGGGGAGGTGCAGCAGATAGACAGCGTACGAGGCCTCGCCGAGGAACATTAGTACGGGCCAGGCCATGGGGCCGTCGGCGCCAGCCTTCGACAGCAGAGCAAGCGTCAGGATCAGACCGCCAGCGGCGGCGACGACCAAGGGTTCAGGTGCTCGGACGTGCATTAGTCCAAGAAGCAGAAGCGCCATGGCAACCGTGACAAGAGCGGCAGGCCTAGGCTTCAAGACTAGTCGCCGCGACAGGTGAAGAAGCGCCACGCCGCCCAGAAAGGTCGGGACGATCCTTAAAACACCGAGGTTGAATTCCGCGTGCAGTAGGGCGTCGTCAAAGAACCTTCGGTAAGCGGCATCTAAGGCAAGGAACAGCACCCCGCTCAGCGCGATGAGCGCCAACGGTCGTTGGCGCAAGGCGAGACCCGCCCCAGCGAAAACAGGGAACAGCAGATAGGCCCCCCATTCCGCCGAGAGCGACCACGACGGGCCATTCCATTCCACCGGGGTGGAAGTCGGCGTCCAAGCGTGGACCAGAAGCGCCGTCCGCAGCAGGCCGCTCATCGAGTAGTTGGCAGGATCGAAAGCCTCGCCCATGATGGTGGCCGTCAGGGCGATGGCCACCATCATCAGCAAGATCACCAGGTGCGCCGGATAAATCCGGGCGAGCCGGGCGACGAGGAACCGGCGATGGCTGTAGCGTCCAGTTTCGACGTCCCGGGTGTAGACGTGGGCGAGCACGAAACCGGAGAGGACGAAAAACATGTCCACGCCGAGGCGCGCGCGCTCAATGATCCCAGTGTAGTCCGTTGTCGGCCACGCCCAGGTGAGTTGGAGGTGAAACAGCACCACTCCCAGCGCCAGGAAGATCCTAACGCTGGTCAAGGCGGGCATCGCCGGTGGACCGCCGATAAACGCGCCGGAGGTCATGCTACGGCCTCCGGCGTCACGCGCTTGCGACCAAAGTGCGTATGCACCAGGCTATAGAGCGCCGGTAGGACGAGCAGAGTCAGGATTGTCGAAGAGATAATCCCCCCGATTACGACCGTCGCCAACGGTCGCTGAACCTCCGCCCCCGCGCCGACATTCAGCGCCATAGGAACAAAGCCGAGGCTGGCCACCAAGGCGGTCATCAGCACTGGACGAAGCCGGGTCAGCGCGCCTTCGCGGATGGCACGGTCGAGTGGCACGCCTTCCGCAATCAGACTGCGGATGAAGGTCACCATGACGACGCCGTTCAGCACGGCCACGCCCGAAAGCGCGATGAAGCCCACCCCGGCCGAGATCGAGAGCGGCAGGCCGCGCATCATCAGCGCCGCCACCCCGCCCGTGAGCGCGAGGGGCACGCCGGAGAACACCACAGCGCTGTCCTTCCAAGAGCGGAATAGGGCGAACAACAGACCGAAGATCAGCAGGAGTACGGCCGGTACGACCAGTTGGAGGCGCTTGGCCGCGGAGATCAACTGCTCGAAGGTCCCGCCGTAAGTCACCCAATAGCCGGCCGGGACATTCACCTGCGCGCCCACCTTCTGCTGCACCTCGGCGATAAAGGAGCCGAGGTCGCGATCACGCACGTTGGCGGTCACCACGATACGGCGCTTGCCGTTCTCGCGGCTGATTTGGTTGGGTCCTTTGGTCAGCTCGATCGAGGCCACCTCACTTAGGGGCACGAACTGGCGTGGCTGGCCTTCGCCGCCCGGTAGTGGCACCTGCAGCCGGCCGATGGCGTCGGTGTTCGACCGAATGGCTTCGGGCAGGCGCACCACCACGTCGAAGCGGCGGTCGCCTTCGAAGATTTGTCCGGCCGTGGTGCCGCCCATGGAGGTGGCGATCACCTGCTGGACATCGTCAATACTCAGCCCCAGCCTGGCCAACGCCGGCCGATTGGGGGTGATCTGCAAGACCGGGAGGCCCGTAATCTGCTCGGTCTGCGGATCAGCGGAGCCTTCGACGCCACCGACGATGGCTTCAACCTCAGCTCCAAGCCTGAGGAGTTCGTCGAGATCATCCCCGAAGATCTTGATCGCAACGTCCGCACGAACGCCGGACAGGAGTTCGTTGAACCGCATCTGAATCGGCTGGGTGAACTCGTATTTGCTGCCAGGGACTTCGTTGACAGCTGCTTCCATCTCCTCGACGAGTTTGCCTCGCGGCTTGCGCGGATCAGGCCAATCCTTGCGCTCCTTGAGCATGATGAAGGTGTCAGCGACCGATGGTGGCACCGGGTCGGTCGCCACTTCCGCCGTGCCAATCTTTGCCACGACTCGCTCAACCTCCGGAAACTTGGAGAGCCGAGCCTCAAGCGCCGTCTGCATGGAAATCGCCTGGCTGAGGCTGGTGCCCGGTATGCGCAGGGCGTGCATGGCGATATCGCCCTCGTCGAGATTGGGGACGAATTCCGACCCCATACGCGACGCCCCAAAGCCTGCGATTGCCACCAAAGCGACGGCGGCGACCACCATCAGGGTTCTGGTGCGCATGGCGAAGTCGAGGGCCGGCTGGTAGCCGATCCGCGCCCAGCGCATCAGGGAGCTTTCCTTTTCCTGCACCTTGCCCGTGACGAACATGGCGACCGCAGCCGGCACGAAGGTCAGTGACAGGACGAGAGCCGCAGTGAGCGCGATCACCACGGTGATCGCCATGGGATGGAACATCTTTCCCTCGACGCCGGTCAGGGCGAAGATCGGCACATAGACCAGGGTGATGATCATCACCCCAAACAGGGATGGGCGGATCACCTCGCTTGAGGCCGAGGCCGCCAGGGAAAAGCGTTCGTCACGGGTCAGAAGTCGACCCAAACGATGTTGGGCCTCGCCGTACCGGCGAAGGCAGTTTTCGACGATGATCACGGCGCCATCGACGATGAGGCCGAAGTCCAGCGCGCCCAGGCTCATCAAGTTGCCGGACACACCGAACCTCACCATGCCGGTGATGGTCAGCAGCATCGTGAAGGGGATGATCGCTGCGGTGATCAGAGCCGCGCGGATGTTCCCGAGCAGCAAGAAAAGCACCAGGATAACCAGCAGCGCCCCTTCGAGCAGGTTCTTCTCGACCGTCTTGATCGCCCGATCGACAAGATTGGTGCGGTCGTAGACCGGGGATGCGGTGACTCCGTCCGGCAGAGCTTTGGCGGCCTCCTCCAGGCTGGCTGCAGCGGCCTGGGCGACGACACGGCTGTTCTCGCCGGCTAGCATCAGGACCGTGGCGAGCACCGTTTCCCGCCCATTCTCTGTTGCGGCCCCGGTGCGGAGTTCCTGCCCCATGCTGACGTCGGCCACCTCCGCAATGCGGATCGGAATTCCGCCTCGGGTCGCGATGACGACCTGCGACAGGTCTTCACGAGTGGAAGCCTGACCAGGGACACGGATCAGATATTGTTCGCCGGACCGCTCGACATAACCTGCACCCACGTTGGCGTTGTTCCGATCCAGCGCCTCGACGACCTCGGACATGGTGATCCCATAGGCCGCGAGGCTCTCGGGACGCGGCGTGACGTGGTATTGCCGTTCATACCCGCCAATCGTGTTGACCTCGGTCACGCCCTTGGTGTTGCGCAACTGGGGCCGGATCACCCAGTCCTGCAGGGTGCGCATATCTTCGGTCGTGTAGGGCTGACCGTCGGGCTTCCGGGCGCCGGGCTTGGCCTCGACCGTGTACATGAAAATCTCGCCTAGACCGGTGGCGATCGGGCCAAGCTCGGGCGTGATC
>JAHUZY010000044.1 GCA_019264505.1 Phenylobacterium sp.
CCATCATGCAAGCCCGGCCGGCTGGATCGCCATAGACGCGGTAGGCCAGGGCCCGGCCATCGGCCAGCCGGTGGGTGCGCACCTCTGGCGCGGTCCCCAGGGCGCCGGCCTCGGTGGCCGCCACCGTGTCGGGCGCCGTGGTCTGCAGGGACGAGGACAGGGCGCTGAGCTGGGCCAGCGCCCGGACCAGGTCGCTCTGGCGGTTCAGGCCCATCTTCTCGAACACCGCCCGCAGCTGGTTGCGGACGGTGTTGAGGGAGACGTTCAGGTCCTCGGCGGACTCCTTGAGCGTGAGACCATCCTTCAGCCGCGCCGCCAGCCGGGTCTCCGCGGGCGTCAGGCCAAAGCTGTCCCGGATCGTGCGCCAGAGATGATCGGTGGCCTCCACCGCCGGGAAGATCAGGGCCGCCGAGGCGCGGTCAGCGCCGTCAATCCCGAGGATCAGCTCTGGTGGCGTTGCCGCAAGCGGCGACATGTAGGCGAAATGCGGATCATCATCGTCGGCCTGGACGAGCTTGACGATCACCTGGCTGGCTTGGGATTCCGCCAGCCGCGCGCGGGCATGGGCCAGGGCCTCGTGGTTGGACGGGTTGAAGAACCGCAGGCCGCGGCTTTCGACCACCCCCAGGCGGTCGCGAAACAGCGCCGCCCCAGGACCATTCCAGCCGACCACTCCCCCTGCTGGGGACAGGAGGATGACGCCGAGGCTCGCCTTCGTCCCAAGCGCGCCGTCCTCCAGGCTACGGAAATTCACCAGGACCGAACCGGTCTCAGGCGCCGCCTCGGGCGCCGCCCCGACAGCGGCGATGATCTCTTCCCATCGTTCGGGACGCGCCGCGACGGCGTAGATCGTCTCGATCAGCTGAGCGGCGTCAGCTTTCGGCGCAGCGGAAGGGGACACGGGTGATCAGACGCAAATGGGGGAACTGGGGGAAGTCCCAGATTACACGGGTCGCCCCGTCCGCCAAGCTTGCGTGCGATCACCCCGCGTCGGTCAGGCCATGGCCGGGGATCTATGCCCGAGCATACGCGCCATCCGGCCTTGGATGATCTCTTCAGCCTCGGCCACGATCCGGCTGATCAGCTCCTGGCAGGTGGGGATGTCGTGGATCAGCCCCTGGATCATGCCGGCCGACCAGATGCCGTGCTCCGGATCGCCGGTCTCATAGACCACCCGGCCGCGGGCGCCGGCCACCAGTTCGCGCACGTCCTCGAACTTGGCGCCGGAGCGCTCCAGCTCGACAACCTGGCGGCTGATGTCGTTGCGCGCCACCCGGCTGGTGTTGTGCATGGTGCGGAAGATGAGGTCGGTGGCGCGCTCGTCGTTCTCGACAATCTGGCGCTTCACATTCTCATGGATCGGGCTTTCCACCGTGCACATGAAGCGGGTGCCCATATTGATGCCCTCGGCGCCGAGCGCGAGCGCCGCGGCCAGGCCCCGTCCGTCGCCGAACCCGCCCGAGGCGATCATCGGAATCTTCACCTTGTCGGCGGCGGCGGGAATCAGGATCAGGCCCGGAATATCGTCCTCGCCCGGGTGGCCGGCGCATTCGAAGCCGTCGATGGAGATGGCGTCCACGCCCATCCGCTCGGCCGACAGGGCGTGGCGGACGGCGGTGCACTTATGGATGACCAGCACCCCGTGCTTCTTCAGCTCTTCCACATGCTCGGCGGGCTTGTTGCCAGCGGTCTCGACGATCTTGATGCCCGAGTCGATGATCGCCTGACGGTATTCCGCATAGGGCGGGGGATTGATGGCCGGCAGGATGGTCAGGTTCACGCCGAAGGGCTTGTCGGTCATGGACCGGCACCGCTCGATCTCCTTGACCAGGTCCTTTGGCGTCGGCTGGGTGAGCGCGGTGATGAAGCCCAGGCCCCCGGCATTGGCCACGGCGGCCACCAGCTCGGCGCGGCCCACCCACTGCATGCCGCCCTGCACGACCGGATGCTCGACGCCGAACATCTCGGTGAAACGGGTCTTCAAGGCCATGACGTCCTCCCAAACAGTTGTTTGAGTCACTCAAACCCTTGAACGGCGTTCAGGCAAGCCGCGCTTGCGGATGACCCGCGTTCTTTCCTGCGGGCCGGCGCCTGGCTCGTCGCTCAGAGACCCGAGCGGCCGATGGCGTAGAAGCGCGCTGCCCGGCGGGCCCGCAGCTCGTCGGCGGAGAGGGCGGCCAGACCGTCCAGCTCCTCCTCCAGCACGTCGCCCAGGGTCTGCAGCATGGCCTCGCGGTCGGAATGGGCGCCGCCGGCCGGCTCGGGCACGATCCGGTCGACGATCTTCATCTTCAGCAGGTCCTGGGCTGAGATCTTCATCGCCTTGGCGGCCTCTTCGGCCGTGCGCGACCCCCGCCACAGGATGGAGTTGGCGCCTTCCGGCGAGATCACCGAATAGATGGCGTGCTCCAGGATCAGCACCCGGTTGCCCGAGGCGATGGCGATGGCGCCGCCGGAGCCGCCCTCCCCGCTGACCACGCAGATCATCGGCACGCCCAGGGTCAGGCAGCGCTGGGTCGAGCGGGCGATCGCCTCGGCCACGCCGCGCTCCTCGCTGCCCACGCCGGGATAGGCGCCGGCGGTGTCGATGAAGCTGATGACCGGCAGGTTGAAGTTCTCGGCCATGTCCATCAGGCGGATGGCCTTGCGATAGCCTTCGGGACGGGTGGAGCCGAAGTTGTGCTTCACACGGCTGGCGGTGTCGTGGCCCTTTTCATGGCCAAGGATCATCACCGGACGCCCGCGGAACCGGCCGAGTCCGCCGATCAGGGCCTGGTCGTCGGCATATTTTCGGTCGCCCCGCAGCTCTACGAAGTCCTCGATCAGGCCCGCCGCATAGTCCACGAAGTGAGGGCGCTCGGGATGGCGGGCGACCTGGGTCTTCTGCCAGGGGTCGAGCTTTGCGTAGGCCTTGACCCGCAGCTCGGCGGCCCGGGCGCGCAGGGCTTCGATTTCGGAATCCATGCCGCCGCCCTCGGCGGTCTCCGACAGGCGCTGCAGTTCCTCGATCTTGGCTTCGAGATCAGCGATGGGGCGCTCGAACTCGAGATAATGTGCGGCCATCGAGGTGTCTTGTCCTTGGCTGTGCGCGGAAGCGCGGGAAGTTAGGCGGGAACCCGCACGGTCACAAGGGCGCCCTCGCCCGAGGGGAATTGACGCTAGCTCGCTTCCGTTCCGATGTCCTGTCAGGGGGGGCCGGCGATGTCCGCTGCAGGGGTCGCCGGACGCGCCTCGGGATCAGGTTCAGGCTCGGGTTCCGGCAGCGGCCTTACGACGTCCTCGGCGGCGTCATTGACCGAGGCCTGCGGCGCCTCGGCCGGCTGCTGGGCGCTCGGGGTCTTCAGGCCCAGGGCTTCCAAAGCCCCTTCGCCCTCGTGGCCGAACAGACTACGGATGCGCAGATCCTGCTGGGGATACGGAATCTCGATGTTCGCCGCGCGCAGGGCGTCATCAATGGCCCAGGTATAGGCCGCCACCATCGCATTGGGCCGTTTGGCCGCGTTGAGGTCTGGCCAGACCAGCAGCTCGAAATTCAGGGCCGAATCCCCGAAGCCGACCAGCCAGACCTGGGACTTGTGCGCCTCACTCTCTGGCATGGCGAAGGGCAAGGCCCGGGCGGCCGCCAGAACGGCGTCGCGCACCTTGTCCTTGTCCGCCCCATAGGCCACCGAGAAGGGAATGTGAATCCGACGGGTCTGCCCGTGCAGGGTCCAGTTGACCAGCGTCCCCTCGATCAGGTGCGAATTGGGGACGATAATGTCGATATTGTCGTTGTTGCGGATGCGGGTGGCCCTGGGGCCGATCTCCTGCACCTGACCCCGCTGTCCGCCCTCCAGCTCCACATAGTCGCCGATATTGACCACCCGGTCGAAGATCAGCACGAGGCCGGAGACGAACTCCTTGACCACGCCCTGCAGACCAAGACCCACGCCGACCCCCACCGCCCCGGCGAATATGGCCAGGGAAGAGAAGTCGAGGCCGACGGTGGAGAGACCTGCGACCAGGCCGATGATCACCACCCCATAGGTGACCAGCTTTTCGACGATATAGAGCGCTGCGCTGCCGTACCGGGCGCGGGCGCGAACCCGCCTCAGCCCCTGGGCCGCCACCCAGGCGACCACAAAGGCCGCCAGGATCACCAGGGCGCCGGCGATCACGCCCCCCAGGGTCACGGGGGTTCGGCCGATGGTGAAGAGGATGAATTCCTCCAGGCCTTCGAGTTCGGTCTGCATTTAGCGCTTACGCCCCAGCGGATGTTTGGTTTCGACCACCTGTCGCAGATGGTCGCCGGCCAGGTGGGTGTAGATCTGCGTCGTGGCGATATCGGCATGCCCCAGCAGGGTCTGGACGACCCGCAGGTCGGCCCCGCCCTCCAGCAGGTGGGTCGCAAAGGCGTGGCGCAGGACGTGCGGGCTGACCCGGGCCGGATCGATCCCGGCGTCGGCCGCGGCCTCATCCATCAGCTGGGCCAACCTCCTGGGCGTCAGCCGCCCGCCCTTGCCCCGGGACGGGAACAGCCAGGGATTGGCGGCGTCGCCCTTGGGCAGGAAGGTCTGGCGGACCTCAAGATAGGCCTTCACCGCCGCCCTAGCGGTGGCGTTCAGGGGCGCCAGCCGTTCCTTGCCGCCCTTGCCCTTGACGATCAGATAGGCCGGGTCCCGGGCCAGTATGGCCAGCGGCAGGGCCGTCAGCTCCGAGACCCGCAGGCCGGACGCATAGAGCAGCTCCACCATGCAAGCCAGACGCAGCCCCTGGGCGCCGTCCCGAGCCGCCGCCGCCGCGATCAGGGCGTCCACCTCGGCGCGGTCCAGGGTGCGCGGCAGGGGTCGGCCCTTGCGGGGCGCGTCCACCCTGCGGGACGGGTCATCGGTCCGCCAACCCTCTCCGAGGACGAAGCGGTAGAACTGGCGAACGCTGGCGCGCCGCCGGGCCGCCGTGGCCGGGGCCAGCCCCCGCTCGCCGAGGACGGCGAAATAGGACTCCACGGCCTCGGCGCTGGCCTCGGCGAGGCTCGTCCCCTGCCCAGCCAGGAAGGCCTGGGCGTCGGTCAGGTCCCTGCCATAGGCGGTCAGGGTGTTGCGGGCTGCGGCCCGCTCCACCGACATCATCTCGAGAAAGGCCTCGACCCAGCCTTCGGTGGCCTGGGCGCTCATCTCAGGGCCAGCAGGCCTTCGACCGCATAGGCCCGGGCATGGTCATGGAGACCGGCGGCGGCCAGGGCGGTGATGATGCGGGCGCGGTCGGCCGCCGCGGGGCCGTTCGGTCCGGCCTCGGCGCTGGTCCACAGGGCCAGCAGCGCGGTCTCGCCGGCGAGCCTCGCGCCCGCCGCCTGATCCATGGCGAAGCCCCGCGCCACCGGAGCCTTGGGCTGCGGCAGGCTGAAGGCGGCGAATTCTCCCCGGGCCTGCGGGCTGAACGGCGTGCCCAGGGCGGCGAGGATCAGGGCGGCCTCCTGGGCGCGGCGGCGGTTGCGCGCCTCACCCACGCCGCCACGCTCCACCAGCCGATCAAGGGTGGGGCCGTCCTGCCGGCCGGCTGCGGCGGCGATCAGGGCGTCGAGCAGGGCCAGATCCAGCGCGTCGGGCTGGGGCGCGTCATCCTGGGCCAGGGCGCTGCGCACGCCCTCGGCCAGGGCCAGGTCGCCCTGGGCCAGCACGGCCATGGCCGCGGACACCGGGCCTTCGCCGGCGATCATCGGCCAGCGCGCCTCCGGCGGCGGCGGCCCGTCCAGGGCGCCGGCCACGCCGGGTCCCGGCTCGGCGGCGGCCAGGTCGAGGCTGAGACTGCGGGACAGGGCGAGGTCCAGGCCCGTCCGAAGCGCGGCGGCGCCGGGATCGCCGGCCCCGGCGAGCTTGGCCCCCATCAGCCGGGCGAAGATCGCGTCCCGCTCCACCCCTTGAGCCAGATCATAGGTCAGGCGGGCGGCGGGCTCGCCGGCCCTGGCCTGGCAATAGGCGCGCAGGCGCAGCCAGTAGATCTGGTCACGATCGACGCTGAGGGCCTGGGCGATATCGCAGGCCTCCTGGTCGGCGCCGGTCAGAAGGGCGGCTTCGGCGGCGACCTCGGAAAGGGCGGCGTTGCGATCAAGCCCGCCGGTCCGGCGCAGGACGGCCTGGGCCGAGGCCGCCTCCCCCAGGGCGATCAGGGCCTGAGCCCTCGCCGCGGCCAGGGCGGGATCGTCTCCGCCGCCTTCGGGACCGCGGGCGCCGGTGGCCAGGACCGCGCGCGCCAGGGCTGAGGTGGCCGGCGACAGGGGCTTCTGCGCCAGCAGCGGCACGACCGTTCGCGCCGTCGCCGCAGAGGCGCCATTCCACAGGTCGGGACCAAGGCCGGTCTCGCGCCCGGCGGCGGAAAACAGGTCTGGGGCCGGCAGCATGACGCTCTCGACCGCCTGAGCGATCGAGGGGCCGGGCAAGGCGAAGGCGAGGAGCGCGAAGCTGGCGAAGAGGGAGGATCTGAACTTCAGCATGGTCTCACCTTAGACTGGCTTGAGCAGCGGTCATGCCTTCCGTGCGGATTTTGCATGACAGCCCCGAGGTAAACCGAGCTTCACTGGTTTCAAACCCAGACGCGAGGCCCCCATGACCACGTCCGCAGAGCCCACCCGTGACGACATGCAGCGTATCCTCGAGCGCCAGAAGGCCGCTCAACTGGCTGAGGGGCCGCCCTCGGAGCAGTTGAGGCTGGCGCGGCTGGACCGCTGTATTGATCTCCTGATCGACCATGCCGAGGAAATCGCCGACGCCATCAATGACGACTTCGGATCCCGCTCCAAGGCGGTCACTGGCCTGACCGACATCGCCGCCTCCATCGGCCCGCTGAAGCACGCCAAGGCCCATCTGCGGAAATGGATGGCGCCGGAGAAGCGCAAGACGACGCCCGCCATCCTTGGCCTGTTCGGCGCCAAGGCGCAGCTGCAGTTCCAGCCCAAGGGCGTGGTGGGCGTCATCAGCCCCTGGAACTTCCCGGTCAACCTGACCTTCGGCCCCCTGGCCGGCATCCTGGCGGCGGGCAACCGGGCGATGATCAAGCCCTCGGAATTCACACCCAAGACCTCTGACCTGATGAAGGCCATGTTCGCCAAGGCCTTCAGCGAGGACGAGATCGCCGTCTTCACCGGCGGTCCGGACGTCGGCCGCGCCTTCTCGGGCCTGGCCTTCGACCACCTGATCTATACCGGCGGCACGGCTGTGGCCCGTCATGTGATGCGCGCAGCCGCCGACAATCTGGTGCCGCTGACCCTGGAGCTGGGCGGCAAGAGCCCGGTGATCCTGTCTGAGGGCGCTGACATGGGCCTGGCCGCAGCCCGCATCATGGCCGGCAAGACCCTGAACGCCGGCCAGATCTGCCTGGCGCCCGACTATGTCCTGGCGCCTGAGGGTCAGGTGGGCGCCTTCGTGGAGGAGGCCCGCGGGGCGGTGGCCCGGATGTTCCCCACCCTGAAGGACAATCCCGACTACACCGCCATCATCGCCCAGAACCACTATGAGCGGATCACCGGCTATATCGAGGACGCCCGGGCCAAGGGCGCCGAGGTGGTGCAGCTCAATCCGGCGGACGAGGATTTCAGCCAGCAGCCCTATCGCAAGATCCCGCCGACCCTGATCCTCAACCCCACCGACGACATGACGGTCATGCAGGAGGAAATCTTCGGCCCCGTCCTGCCGGTGAAGACCTATCGGGGAACCCAGGCGGCCATCGACTATGTGAACAGCCGCGAACGGCCGCTGGCCCTCTACTGGTTCGGGACCGACGAGGCCGAGAAGGAAAAGGTGCTGACCCACACCACGTCGGGCGGGGCCACCGTCAATGACGTGATCTTCCATGTGGCCCAGGAAGAGCTGCCCTTCGGCGGCGTCGGCCCCTCGGGCATGGGCTCCTATCACGGCCATGACGGCTTCAAGGAGTTCAGCCACCGCAAGTCGGTCTACAGCCAGCTGAAGAAGGACATCGGGCCGCTCCAGCGGATGCGGCCGCCCTATGGTCCGGCCATCGCCGGCTATCTGAAAGGCGCGGTCAAACGCTGAGCTGCAGATCAGCCTTCGCCCAGGTTCAGGATCGACGCGCCGTCGCCCTGGGCCAGGGGGATGTTGACGGTGCAGACCAGACCCTCGGGGCGGTGCTCTACCCGCGTGCGGCCGTCCCCGTCCTGGCCGAAGCTGCGGGCGATCAGACGCAGCCCAAAGCCTTCGCGCCCGTCCGGCGGGGACACCGGCGGGCCGCCGGTCTCCTGCCAGAGCAGGGTCATGCTGCGCGCCCCGGCCGCGTCGTGGGAGAGGTTCCAGGAGATGGACACCTGCCCCGTCTGCGCCGACAGCGCGCCATACTTGATGGCGTTGGTGGTGAGTTCGTGCAGCACCAGCGACAGGGACACCGCCTGCTGCGGACTGAGGAAGACGCGGGGCCCCTCGATGCGAAACAGGCCCAGGCCTGAGCCGTCGTGGGGGGCCAGCGCGCGCTCGACGATGGCGCCCAGATCAGCGCCCGCCCAGCTTTCGGCCACCAGCACATTGTGCGCCTGAGCGAGCGCGATCAGTCGTTCGGTCAGGACATTGCGCGTGCCGGCGCTGACATCGGCCGCCCGCAGGGTGTGATCGACGATCGACTGGACCGTGGCCAGGGTGTTCTTGATCCGGTGGTTCAGTTCATTCAGCAGCAGGATCCGCTGGTCCTCGGCGAGTTTCGAGGCGGTCTCGTCCCGCAGGAACTTGATGAGCTGCGGCCTGTCGCCCAGCGTCATGGTCACGCCATTGGCCCAGAACCGCTCGCCGTTCTGGCGCAGGTGCCAGCGGGTGTCCTCGGCTCTTCCTTCGCGATAGGCCTTGGCCATCTCTGCTTCCGGGGCGCCGACCGCGACGTCCGGCGGCAAAAACAGCCGCGAGAAGGACATGCCGATGGCCTCGTCGGAGCGATAGCCGAAGATCGTCTGCGCGCCCGGCGACCAGGCGGCGATACGGCCGTCCGGCTCCAGGGTGAAGACGGCGTAGTCTCGGGCGTTCTTCACAATGAGGTAGGCCAGGTCCGGATCGATCAAGGCAAGGGCGCCCCTGTACTGAAATCTCCCGGCTCAACGCGCCAAGTCGGCCAATAGTCTCCGGCCATGGTCATTGAACGGCTGGAGCCGTGTAAATCGGCGTCCAGGACCAGGGTGCGCGGCGGCGGCGGTTGGCTTGACGACGGCGCCTCGTGTAAAGCCTTGCGCCTCATGGATCGATATGAACCCCTCCGTCACCGCACCATCGCCCTGGTGGGCCTGATGGGCGTCGGCAAGTCGAGCGTCGGCCGCAGGCTGGCGAATGCGCTTGAGCTCCCCTTCCGCGACGCGGACTCCGAGGTGGAGGCCGCCGCCGGGCGGGCCATCACCGAAATCTTCTCCGAATTGGGCGAGGCCGCCTTCCGGGACGGCGAACGCCGGGTCATCCAGCGCCTTCTGGACGAGCCCCCCCATGTCCTGGCCACGGGCGGCGGCGCCTTTGTCAACGATGAGACCCGGGCGCTGCTGAAGTCGAAGGCCCTGGTGGTCTGGCTGCGCGCAGATCTGGAGCTTCTGGCCCGGCGGGTGGGTCGCAAGGACACCCGCCCCCTGCTCAAGGACTCCGATCCCCTGACCGTCCTGAAGGCCCAGTCCGAGCTTCGTTACCCTCTCTACGCCCAGGCCCATGTGGTCGTGGACACCGGCGACACCGCCCACCACGTGACCGTCGCCCAGGTCATCGACGCCCTGAGCGACTATCTCGCCAAGGAAGGCTCATGAGCCAGACCGTGACCGTGGGCCTGGGCGACCGGGCCTATGAGGTGCGTATCGGGACGGGCCTGCTGGCCCAGGCCGGGCGCCATATCCGCCCCCTGCTCAAGCGGGGCCGCACAGCCATCATCAGCGACGAGACCGTCTGGCGTCTGCACGGCGCCGCCCTGACCGCGGCCCTGTCGGCCGAGGGGATCAACGCCACGCCGGTGCTGGTTCCGGCCGGCGAGGGGTCCAAGAGCTTCGAGATGCTGGCCCGGGTGAGCGATGACCTGCTGGCCCTGGAGCTGGATCGCGGCGACCTGATCGTGGCCTTCGGCGGCGGCGTGGTGGGCGACCTCGCCGGCTTCGCCGCAGCGATCTACAAGCGCGGCATCGACTTCGTTCAAATTCCCACCACCCTGCTGGCCCAGGTGGACTCCTCGGTGGGCGGCAAGACGGCCATCGATACGCCGCGGGGCAAGAACCTGATCGGCGCATTCCACCAGCCCCGCCTGGTGCTGGCCGACCTGGACGTGCTCTCGACCCTGCCGGCGCGGGAGATCCGGGCCGGCTATGCTGAGATCATCAAGTACGGCCTGCTGGGTGACGCCGACTTCTTCGCCTGGCTGGAGGCCCATGGGGCCGACGTCATCGCCCTGGCGCCCGAGCCCCTGGCCCACGCCGTGCGGCGATCGGTAGAGATGAAGGCGCAGATCGTGGCCGAGGACGAGCGCGAGGGCGGACGCCGGGCCCTGCTCAACCTGGGACACACCTTCGGCCACGCACTTGAGGCCGAGAGCGGCTATGGCGAGGCGTTGCTGCACGGCGAGGCCGTGGCTATCGGCATGGCCCAGGCCTTCCGCTTTTCCGCCGGCCAGGCGCTTTGCTCGCCTCAGGACGCCGCCCGGGCCGAAGCCGCCATCGCCGCGGTCGGGCTGCCGGTGCGCATGGACGCCCTGCCGGGCCACCCGTTCGAAGGTGAAAGGCTGCTGGCCCACATGGGCCAGGACAAGAAGGCCGAGGGCGGCCGGCTCACCTTCATTCTCACCCGCGCCCTTGGGGACGCCTTCGTCGCCCGGGATGTCGATGCGGATTCCATCCTGCAGTTTCTCACCGCGGAGGGCGCCCGCACCACCGGCGCGACAGCATGATCACGGCTATTCTCATCGGGCTCGCCCCGGCCATCCTCTTCCTGCTGTTCTGCTCGGCCATGATTTCGGGCACCGAAACCGCGATGACCGCGGCCAGCCGCAGCCGCATGCACAAGATGGAGCGGGACGGCGACAAGGCGGCCGCCCGGGTCAACCGGCTGATCAGCAATCAGGAGCGGCTGATCGGCGCCATTCTGCTGTCCAACAACGCCATCAATATCGGGGCCTCGGCCCTGGCCACCACGGTCCTGACCGCCGCCATTCCGGGTCCCACAGGCCCCCTGATCGCGACGGTGGTCATGACCGCCCTGGTCGTGATCTTCGCCGAGATTCTGCCCAAGACCCTGGCCATCGCCCAGCCGGACAAGGCCGCGCGCCTGCTCTCGCTGCCGGCGATCTGGATCGTGAAGATCTTCGGCCCCCTGGCCAACAGCGCCCAGTGGGTGGTGCGCCTGACCCTGCGGCCCTTCGGCATCAAGCTGGACATGGAGACCGACGTCCTGGCCGCCCATGAGGAGATCCGCGGGGCGGTGGAATATCACCACTCCGAAGGCCTGGTGGAGAACCGCGACCGGCTGATGCTCGGCGGCGTCCTCGACCTGGCGGACATGGACGTGGGCCAGGTGATGGTGCACCGCAAGTCGATCTCCATGATCGATATCGCCCTGCCCGTCCGCGAGTTCGTGGCCGCTGTTCTGGGCAGCGCCCACACCCGCATGCCGGTCTATCGCGATGATCCGGAGAACATTGTCGGCTTTCTGCACGCCAAGGACCTGTTGCGCGCCCTGGCGGAATCCGACGGCGACATGGACGCGGTCGATCTTCAGGCCATCCTGCGCGAGCCCTGGTTCATCCCCGACACCACCAACCTGAAGGACCAGCTCAACGCTTTCCTCAAGCGCCACACCCACTTCGCCCTGGTGGTGGACGAGTATGGCGGGCTGAAGGGCCTGATCACACTCGAGGACATTCTCGAGGAGATTGTCGGCGAGATCGAGGACGAGCATGACATCGCCGTGCCGGGCGTGCGGCCGCAGCCGGACGGCTCGGTCAGCGTCGATGGCTCGGTGCCGATCCGCGACCTCAACCGGGCCATGGACTGGGACCTGCCTGACGAGGACGCCGTGACGGTGGCGGGCCTGGTGATCCACGAGGCGCAGACCATTCCACGGGTCGGCCAGACCTTCATTTTCCACCGTCACCGCTTCCAGGTCGTCCGGCGCGAACGCAACCAGATCACCGCCCTGCGGATCTCGCCCCCCATCGAGGCGCCTGTGGAGGACTGACCGCCTAAGGTTGTGTCGCAGCCGGGAACCCTGGCCATAGGCTGGCGTTATCTGCGGCGAAGCTGGCGGAGAGACTTTGCCGATGATCGTCATTGAGCGACGCCGCCCCGGTTCCGGGGCGTTTAGCGACAAGCTTTGCCTTTGCCTGGGCTTTGCGGCAACCTTCCCCCCCGCCTGTGGCGACCTGGAGCCTTCCCATGACTGATCTCGCCAAGCTCGCCGGCATGCGGGTCCTCGTGGTTGAGGACGAGATGATGGTCTCGATGCTCATCGAGGACATGCTGAGCGACCTGGGCTGCAAGGTTGTCGGGCCAGCCTCACGGTTGGAGGAAGCTATCGCCCTGGTGGAGAGCCACGAGATCGATTGCGCGGTTCTGGACGTCAACCTTGGCGGACAGCCGATCTTCCCCTTGGCCGACATCCTGCGGGCCAAGGGCGCCCCCTTCGCCTTCGCCACCGGCTATGGCGACGCGGGCCTGCGCGACGTCGACAAGGGCGCGCCGGTGCTGCAGAAGCCTTTCCGCGAAAGCGACCTCGCCCGGGTGCTCGGCGAACTTCACGCCCGGGTCTGAGGCCCCTCCCGCCGCCCTATGGCAGGGCGGCGAGCACCTTTTCCGGCGTCAGCGGATAGTCACGAATGCGGGCGCCGCAGGCGTTGTAGACCGCGTTCGCGATGGCCGCCCCGGCCCCGGCGATGCCCAACTCCCCCACACCCTTGATCCCCATGGGGTTGGCCTTGTCGTCCACCTCGTCGAGGAACATGGCCGACAGGTCGGCGATGTCGGCATGGGCCGGCACGTGGTAGCCGGCCAGGTCCTGGGCGATGAATGAGCCGTAGCGGGGATCGACCTCGTTGTATTCGTGCAGGGCCGTGCCCACGCCCCAGATCATGCCGCCGGTGATCTGGCTCATGGCGGTCTTGGCGTTCAGGATCCGGCCGGCGGCGAACACCCCGAACATGCGGCGCAGGCGCACCTCGCCGGTGTCGGGGTCGACGCCCACCTCGGCGAAATGGGCGCCATAGGTGTGCTGGGAATAGTCCCGCGCATCGGCGGCCGGCGTGATCGAGCCCTCCACATAGACGCCCTCGGGCGCGGCGCGGGCCACCAGGCGCTCCAGGGGCTCGGCGCGGTTGTCCACCGCGATATTGCCGCCGCCAAAGGTCACCAGCTCGGGATCATCGCCATAAAGCGGCGAGTTGGGGTCGCCGGTGGCGAGTTCGGCCAGGGCCTTGCGCAGGTTCATGCCCGCCGCGAAGGCCGCAGAGCCGGCGGTGGCGGCGCCGAACTGGCCGCCGGAGCCCGGCGCCGGCGGGAAGTCTGAGTCGCCCAGCTCCACCTTCACCTGGGCGAGCGGTACGCCGAGGGTTTCGGCGGTGATCTGAGCCAGGATCGTATAGGTGCCGGTGCCGATATCGGTCATGCCCTGGCGCAGGGTGATGGTCCCATCGGCGTCGATCCGCACGCCCGCCTTGGCCGGCAGCAGGAAGTTGCCGCGGATGGCCGCGGCCATGCCCAGGCCCACCAGCCAGCGGCCGTCGCGAACCTGGCCGGGCTTGGGATTGCGCCGGTCCCAGCCGAACCGCTGGGCGCCCTCGGTCATGCAGCGGACCAGCTGGCGGGTGCTGAAGGGCTTGCCGGTCTCGGGATCAGTCTCGGGCTCGTTGCGCAGGCGCAGGGCGATGGGATCCATGCCGAGCTGTTCGGCCAGTTCGTCCATGGCGCATTCCAGGCTCAGCATGCCCGAGGCCTCGCCCGGCGCCCGCATGGCGCCGGCGGCCGGAATGTCGAGCTTGACCAGGCGATGGCCGGTCAGCCGATTGGGCGCGGCATAGAGGCTGCGGGCGAAATTGGCCGCGTGCTCGGTGAACGGCGCCTCCCGGCGGCAATGGGTGACCGCCTCCAGGGCGAAGGCGTCCAGCCGTCCGTCGGCCTGAGCGCCCAGGCGAACCCGCATGTGCACCGCAGGCCGGTGGATGGTGGCCTGGAACATCTGCTGGCGGGTGTAGGCGACCTTGACCGGCTGGCCGAGCTCGCGGGCGGCCAGGGCCGCCAGCGTCAGGTCGTCATAGGACTGTCCCTTGCCGCCGAAACCGCCGCCGATATAGCGGGTCAGCAGGCGCACCTGGGTCGAAGGGATCATCAGGGTCTCAGCCAGCGTGTGCTGGCCGCCCTTCACCATCTGGATCGAGGTATGGACCGTGACGTTGTCGCCGTCCCACCAGGCCGTGGTGGCGCAGGGCTCCATCTGGGCGTGGTTCTGCAGCGGGCTGACATAGGTCTCGTCGAGGCGGACCGGCGCGCGGTCGAAGGCGGCCTCGAAGTCGCCGACGCGCACATCCTCCTCGCCCTCCGGCTGGTCGGCGGCACCGAGGTTGTCCTCGAAGATCAGGTCGGCGGGCTCGGGGGCGTAGTCAAAGCGCACCAGGGCCGCGGCGGCCTTGGCGTTCTCCAGGGTGTCGGCGACCACAAAGCCCACATGCTGGCCGAAATGTTCGATCTTCGCCGCCAGGGCCGGGTTGGACCCCCGCTGGCTGCGGGGATTGATCTTCGCCCCCCGCTCTCCCTGGGCCGGGACATTGTGCGGCGTCCAGACCAGGCGCACGCCCGGCGCCGCCTGCGCCGCCGAGATGTCGGCCGAGGCGACCTGGCCCTTGGCGATCGGCGAGGCGATCAGCACCCCATAGGCCGGCGGCGACGGCGCCTCGACCTCATAGGCGAAGGGGGCCGTGCCGGTGACCTTCAACCGGCCCTCATAGCGATCGACGCCCTTGCCGATCAGGCCGCTGCGGTTCTCGCTGATGGGGGTGGGGGCCGCCCAATCCTTGACCGAGCTCATTGGTCGTCTCCAGCGCCGGTGGTGGTGAGGCAGGCCGCGCCGAGGCGGGCCATCAGCTTGAGCTTGAAGTCGTTGTGGCCATCAGGCTGGGCCGACGCCATCTCGGCGGCCATGGCCTCGGCGGGGCTGGCTCCGCCGGCAAGGGCCTGTTCGGCCGCCCTGGCGCGCCAGGGCTTATGGGCCACCGCCCCCAGGGCGACCTTGCCGCCCGCCACCGCCACGCTGCCGATGGCGAAGGCGTAGGAGGCCCGCTCCCGGGCCTTGCGGTAGATCTGGCCGCCCGACGGGGGCGGCGGCAGAACGACGGCGGTGATCATCTCGCCCGGCTCAAGGGTCGTCTCGATGTGCGGGGTCTCGCCCGGCAGGCGGTGCACGTCGTCAAGCGGAATGGCGCGCGCCTGCCCGTCCGGGCCGGCGATCTCCACCTGGGCGTCCAGGGCGCTCAGGGCCACGGCCATGTCGGAGGGATGGGTGGCGATGCAGGCCTTGCTGGCGCCGAAGATGGCGGTGTTGGCGTAGATGCCGCCGATGGCCGCGCACCCGGCGCCGGGCTGGCGCTTATTGCAGGGCTTGGTGGTGTCGTAGAAATAGGCGCAGCGGGTCCGCTGCAGCAGATTGCCGGCGGTGGTCGCCTTATTGCGCAACTGGCCCGAGGCCCCCGACAGGATGGCCTGGGCCAGGGCCGGATAGCGGGCGCGGACCTTGCCGTCGGCGGCCACCTGGCTGTTGGTGGTGGTCGCGCCCAGACGCAGACCGCCCTCGGCCGTGTCCTCGATCTGGCCGAGCGGCAGGCGGCTGACATCCACCAGATGGGTCGGCTGCTCGATCTGCAGCTTCATCAAATCGACGAGATTGGTGCCCCCGGCCAGGAAGCGCGCGCCAGGCGCGGCGGCGACCATGGCCAGGGCCTCGGTCACGTCGGCGGGGCGTTCGTAGGTGAAGGGCTTCATGCCACGCCTCCGGCGCTGCGAATGGCCGCCAGGATCTGGGGATAGGCCGAGCAGCGGCAGAGATTGCCGCTCATCCGCTCCCGGATTTCCGCATCCGTGAGGACCGTGTCGGCCGTGAGGTCTTCCGTCACCAGGCTCGCCCAGCCGTCAGCGGCCTCCTTCAGCATCCCGATCGTCGAGCAGATCTGGCCCGGCGTGCAGTAACCGCACTGGAAGGCGTCCTGCTCCAGGAACGCCGCCTGGACCGGGTGCAGGGCTTCGCCCTGGGCCAGGCCCTCGATGGTGGTGATCTCGTCGTCTTCGTGCGTCACCGCGAGCGAGAGGCAGGCGTTGATCCGCCGGCCGTTGACCAGGACCGTGCAGGCGCCGCACTGGCCATGGTCGCAGCCCTTCTTGGAGCCCTTCAGCCCCAGGTTTTCCCGCAGGGCGTCCAGCAGGGTCGTGCGCGGATCAAGGTCCAGGCTGGCGGCCTGGCCATTGAGCTTAAAACTGGTCTTCAACGGGCGTCTCCCCAAACGCTGGACGGAAATCGCCGTCCTATTGGAATTCTGGTCGGCTTGCGGCGTCAGGTCTCGCCGGGCGCCAGGGCCTTGAGCGACAGGGCGTGCACCGGCCCGGCCATCTCTTCGGACAGGGCGCGGTAAATCATCCGCTGCCGGGCCACCTTCGGCGCGCCGGCGAAGGCCTGCGCCTCGATCAGGACATTGAAATGGGTCTCACCGCCAGGCCGTGCGCCGGCATGGCCGGCATGGCGCGAGGACTCGTCCTCGATCTCCAGGCGGGTCGGCGCGAAGGCTTGGGTGAGCTTTTGGTGAATGGCATCGAATATGGCGCCCATTGCTCAAATCTTCAATTCTTCAAAAGTGCGGGCCGTAGGCCCATACTTGGGGCATGCCCGGCGCGTTTCAATACAAGCCCAAGTTCGTCGATATCCGCGTCCGCCCCCCCAAGCCGGGGGAAACGGAGCGCGCCGACGACGTTTTCGCTCTGAAGCCCGGTGAGCGCCGCTGCGATCATCCCGGCTGCTCCATGCCCGCGGCGGCGCGGGCGCCCAAGTCCCGGGAGATGATGAACGAGCACTATTGGTTCTGCCAGCCGCACGCGGCGGAATACAATCGCAACTGGAACTTCTTCGCCGGCATGAGCGAGGGCGAGATCAAGGCCCGCCAGGAGCAGGAGCAGACCACCGGCGGACGGCCGACCTGGGACTTCAAGGCCAGCCGCAACTCGCGAGAATCCGCCACCTTCACCAAGAACTTCGCCCGCGGCAAAGGCGGCTACCAGGATCCGTTCAACCTGTTCGGCCATGGGGGCGCCCATGGTCCGGGTCCGCAGGCCCAGCCCGCCCGCAGGCTCGGCAAGATCGAGCGCAACGCGCTCGCCGACCTGGACCTGGACGACAACGCCGAAGGGCCGGCGATCCGGGCCCGCTATACCGAGCTGGTCAAGCGCTGCCACCCGGACGCCAATGGCGGCGACCGTTCGGCCGAGAACAAGCTGCAGCGGGTGATCAAGGCCTATCAGGCCCTGCGCAAGGCCGGGATGGTCTGAGGAACGCTGAGGTGACCGGGGACGGCGGCACGATCCT
>JAHUZY010000127.1 GCA_019264505.1 Phenylobacterium sp.
GGTGAGTCTCGACGTGGCCCGCAAACCGGCGGGTCAGTAACGGGCGCCGCCTTGCGGCGGGGGCCGGGCTTGGATAGCGGTGCGTCATGACCCGTGACGCCCCCCTGTTCGAGCCGCCGCCGCCGCAGGGCCGGGCCGACCGCGGCGCGGTGGCCGGGGTCCTGGCCGCCCATGGGGCGAGCCGCTTCGTGGGCTGGGACCTCGGCGAGGCCGATCTTTCGGGGCTGGACCTGGCGGGCTGCGCCTTTGTCCGCTGCCGGGCCGGCCTTGCGCGTTTCGCCAACGCCGACCTCACCGAGGCGCGGTTTGAAGGCTGCGATCTGAACAACACGCTGTGGCGCGGGGCGCGGCTGGCGGCGGCGCACCTGGCCGACTGCAAGCTGACCGGGGCGCAGTTTCAGGAGGTCAGCGCGCTGGGCCTCACCTTCGCCCGCTGCCTGCTGGTCAATGCGCACCTGCGGGGGGTGAGCTTCCGCAAGGCCGAACTTCAGGCGCTGAACCTGCAGGGCGCCGACCTGGCGCGGTGCGATTTCCGTGAGGCGGTGCTGATCGACAGCAATCTGCGCGACGCCCATCTGGCCGAGGCGCGGTTCGAGGGCGCCGATCTGCGGGGCGCCGATCTGGGGGCGTTGCAGCTTTCCGACGCCAGCCGGTTCCGAGGCGCCTTCATCTCCAAGGCCCAGGCGGCCCAGCTCCTGATCGGGCTGGGCCTGAAGGTGGTCTGAACGTGCTCTAGACCCGCAGGGGCATCAGCACGTACTGCACGTCGCTGTCGGCCGGATCGAGCACCAGGGCCGGATCATTGGGCCCGCCGAAGCGGAACTCTGCCTCCGGCGCGGTGATCTGGTCGGTGACGTCCAGGATGTAGCGGGCGTTGAAGGACAGTTCGAAGGCCTCGCCGGAATAGTCGGCTTCGATCTCTTCGACGGCCTGACCGGCCTCCATATTGCGGACGGTCAGGATGATGCGGCCAGGCTCGATGGCCATGCGCACCGATCGGCTCTTCTCGGCCGAGATGGTGGCCACCCGGTCGACGGCCTTGGCGAACAGCTTGTTGTCCACCCGCAGGATGCGGTCGTTGTCCTTCGGGATCACCCGGCCATAGTCGGGGAAGGAGCCGTCGATGACCTTGGAGGTCAGGGCCGCGCCGCCCAGCTCGAAGCGGACCTTCTGGGGCGACAGCTGCAGATCGATCTGCTCGCCGGCGTCGTCCAGCAGGCGCCGCGCCTCGCCGATGGTCTTGCGCGGCACGATGACGCCCGGCGCGCCCACCGAGCCTTCCGGGGCGGGCATTTCGGCCAGCGCCAGCCGGTGGCCGTCGGTGGCCACGGCGCGCAGCTTCTGGACGCCGCCGTCATTGACCACGTGCAGATAGAGGCCGTTCAGATAGTAGCGCGTCTCCTCGGTGGAGATGGCGAAGCGGGTCTTGTCGATCAGGCGGATGAGCTCGTTGACGTCCACGCCGATGCGGCCCGACAGGCCCTCGGCGGACATGACCGGAAAGTCCCCGGCCGGCAGGACCGGCAGGTTGAAGCGCGAGCGGCCGGCCTGGACCGTCAGGCGGGGATCCTCGCCGGTGAAGCTCAGGGAGACGTCGGCGCCCTCCGGCAGCTTGCGGACGATCTCATAGAGGGTGTGGGCCGGCGCGGTGATCTGCCCGGGCTGATCCACCTGGGCCAGGGCCTCGTCGGTGATCTCGAGGTCGAGGTCCGTGGCCGAGAAGCTCAGGCGCTCCCCCTCGGCCGAGAGCAGCACGTTGGACAGGATCGGGATCGTGTTGCGCCGCTCGACGGCGCTCTGCACATGACCCAGCGCCTTGAGGAGCGCCGCCCGTTCGATCGTCAGCTTCATGATTCCGTCCGAACCTCCCTGCGCCGCCGAGACGATTCGCCGGCGCCCCCCGGGTGGAGGGGACTTGGGACTTTACTCATTTGCCCGGCCTGGGAAAGCCCTGGCCGGGTCGAAGGCGGCGGTTCTGTCTCAGGCCTTGGTGTCCACCGACCCGCCGGCCTCTTCGGCCTCGCTCGCCGCATAGGGATTGGCCCCGGCGCTTTCGGCCGGCGCGGGGGCCAGATCAGCGCCCGAGCCCTTGGCGGCGACCACCACCATGGCCGGGCGCACGATGCGGCCAAACAGCTCATAGCCGGTCTGCAGGGTCTGCAGGACGCCGCCGGCGGCCACGTCAGGCGCCGGCTGCTCCATCATGGCCTGGTGCTTGTGGGGGTCGAACTTCTCGCCCCGCGGCGGCTCGATCTTCTTCAGGCCGTTGCTCTCGAAGGCGGTCTGCAGGGCCTTTTCGGTCATCTCGACGCCGAGCACGAAGTTCTTCACCGCCGGATCGTCCAGGTCGGACGGGGCGGCTGCTGTGGCGCGGGACAGATTGTCGGCGGCGCCCAGCAGATCGCGGGCGAATTTCTGGATGGCGTAGGCCCGGGCGTCATTGGCCTCGCGCTCAGACCGGCGCTTGGTGTTCTCGGCCTCGGCGGCGAACCGCAGCACCTGTTCCTTCAGCGAGGCGTTCTCGGCCTTCAGGGCCTCCATCATCTCGATGGCGGCGTCGGCGACGGCCTCGGTCTCAGCCGGCGTGTGATCGTCGGACATTCTCTACTTCCTTACGCATTCATCACCTGGCCCAGCACCTTGGCGGTGTAGTCCACCAAGGGGATGATCCGGGCATAGTTCAGGCGAGTTGGGCCGATCACCCCGATCGCGCCCAGAACCTTCTGACGCCCCGTCATATAGGGCGCAGCGATCACGGAGGAACCCGAAAGCGAAAACAGACGGGTTTCGGCGCCGATGAAAATGCGCACCCCCTGGGCTTCGCGCACCCCGTCCAGCAGGCCGATCATCTGTTCCTTCTGCTCGAGATCGTCGAACAGCATGCGCACCCGCTCCAGATCCTCCAGCGCGTCGCGGTCGCCCAGCAGGTTGGCCCGGCCCCGGACGATCAGGGCCCGGTTGGCGCCGTCGCCGCCGCCCCAGGCGGCCAGGCCGTCCTCCACCAGCCGGGCGGCCTTGTCGTCCAGCTCCCGGCGGGCGCGGTCGAGGTCCTGGCTGATCTCGCTGCGGGCGTCGTCCAGGGTCTTCCCCCGGGCCCGCGTATTGAGGAAGTTCGAGGCCTCCTGCAGGGACGAAGGCGTGACCCCGGCGCCCAGCGCCATGAGCCGGTTCTCCACCGTGCCGTCCTCGAACACCATGATGGCCAGGGCCTGGTCGCCGCCCAGGGCGACGAACTCCACATGCTTGACCTCGGCGTCGCGCACCGGCGTCACCACCACGCCCGCCCCGCCGGCCAGGCCCGACAGCAGGGACGAGGCCTCATTGAGGGCCTCCTCGAAGCTGCGCCCCTGGACCCGCAGCCGGGTCTCGATCAGCCGGCGCTCGTCCTCCCCCACATCGCCGACCTCCAGCAGGCCGTCCACGAACAGGCGCAGGCCTGCATGTGTGGGCAGGCGCCCGGCGCTGGAATGGGGCGCGCCCAGGAGACCCAGCTGGGTCAGGTCCTGCATGGTGTTGCGGATCGAGGCCGGCGACAGGGAGACGCCGCCCCGGGACAGGGTTCGTGAGCCGACGGGGTCGCCGGTGTCGAGATAGCTCTCGACGATGCGGCGGAAGATGTCGCGCGCCCGCTCGTCCAGTTCGGCGAGCGAGGGCCCGCGGGAGAGCAGTGGTGTGTTCACGTTCTGGCGGCCGGAGCCTTCACCTGTTGCGGGGGCCCATGGACGGGCGGTTCAAGTTTTAGGATAAGCGCGCGCCACGACCGTGCAAGTGACGCGGCGCCCTGGCGTTCTTGTTATCACGCCGCTCACGACCTCAGGAAAGGTTCTCGCCATGCGCCCCTCCCAACGCGCCCCCGACATGCTGCGCGCCGTCACCCTGGAGACCGGGGTCAACCGCTATGCCGAAGGCTCCTGCCTGGTCAGCTTCGGTCACACCAAGGTGCTGGTCACCGCCAGCCTGGAAGAGGGCGTGCCGCCCTTCCTGCGCGGGAAAGGCCAGGGCTGGGTGACCGCAGAGTACGGCATGCTGCCTCGCGCCACCCACACCCGCGGCCGTCGTGAGGCCGCCCAGGGCAAGCAGTCGGGCCGCACCCAGGAAATCCAGCGCCTCATCGGCCGCTCCCTGCGGGCTGTCACCGACATGAAGGCGCTGGGCGAGCGGCAGATCTCCCTAGACTGCGACGTGATACAGGCCGACGGCGGCACCCGCACCTCCTCGATCACGGGCGCCTGGGTCGCCCTGCGCCTGGCCACCCGCTATCTGATGGATGAAGGCGTGCTCACCGCCGATCCGATCCTCGACCAGGTGGCGGCCGTGAGCTGCGGCGTCCATCAGGACACCCCGGTCCTCGACTTGGATTATGAAGAGGACTCTGACGCCGAGGCCGACGCCAACTTCGTGCTCACCGGGGCCGGCGACATTGTCGAGATCCAGGCCACCGGCGAGAAGCGAGGCTTCACCCAGGGCGAGTTCGACGCCCTGTTCGGCCTGGCCCGCAAGGGCATGGACGAGCTCTTCGCCCTGCAGCTGGCCGCCGTCGCCCGATAAAGGGGGGCCGCGCTGGATCGCGAGCCCGTCCGTCTCCCTCGGGCTTGACCCGAGGGTCCATGCGCACTGAGGCCAGCCCCCGTGTTCATGGATGGTCGGGTCAAGCCCGACCATGACGGCGGGAGGCGGGCTCAACGCTCGGCTGGCGTGCTCATCGCAAGGTGAGGCGCGCAGCAAAAGCAAAACGGCCGGGTGCGAGGTCCGCATCCGGCCGTTCTGGTATCTCAAACCTCAGGCTGAGGCCGTAAGGGTGTTTGACCCTTACAGGCCGATCAGCAGGTCGCGCTGAGCCGAAGGCGGCATGCGGGCCAGCTCATTGGCCAGCGGCGCCATCCAGCGGGCGAGGAAGCGTTCAATCGCTGCAAACATGTTCTGCCCCTTTGTGCAGTGCAAAATGTTGCATTGCACATAGGCCTGAGGCCCAGGCCCCGCAACGGGGGTGCGGGAAAAACTGACAGCCGCGCCGCAATATCACGCCGATGTGTTGTCGCGATGCAACATGAGCGGCGGGTGGAGGCTAATCCTCCTCGCCAAAGTCCTCGTCGCCAGGGCCTGGCTCATAGTGCAGCAGGTCGCCCGGCTGGCAGTCCAGCTCGCGGCACAGGGCCGCCAGGGTGGAGAACCGCACGGCTCGGGCCTTGCCGGTCTTGAGGATCGACAGGTTGGCGATGGTGACCCCGACCCGGTCGGCCAGTTCTGTGAGCGACATGCGCCGTTCCAGGAGGACGCGGTCGAGAAGCACGCGGATGGGCACTTGGGCGTTCCTCAGATGGTCAGTTCGGCTTCGCGGCGCAGGCGGGCGCCCTCGCGAAACACCTCGGCCAGGACAAAGACCACCAGGACCGAGAACCAGGCCGTCAGGCTGAGCGAGGGCTCCACGGCGTTTGAGTCCGGCAGGATGGCGCTGGACAACGCCCAGAAGGCGTAGCGGCCAAGCTCCAGCGCCGCCAGGATCAGGCCCACCATGCGCAGGCGCCGCACATTGTCCGGGTGGAAGGGGTCGCCGGCGGTCAGGGTGGCGAAGATCTTTCGCAGCTGGGCCACGATCACCAGCACGCCGCCCATATAGACCGCCGCCGCCAGCAGGCCGAGGGTCACCACCGGGCCGCGGTTCTCGATCTCCTCGCCGCCAGCCGTAACTGCGATGTCGGCCAGCATCTCCGGATTGAACGAGAAGAGCAGGGCCGCCAGCATCAGGACGCCGACGACGCTGACCCCGATCCACAGGGCCACATAGACCACGTCGAGGATGATCTTCAGAAAGCTCGATACCGAGCCTGGCCCCAGAGCGCGCATGGTGTTCTAGCCCCGCCTAATCCCGGCCGCAGACTAGAGGATGCCCGCGCCGGCGACCACGGTCACGATGGGCAGGACGGCCAGGCAGAGGGCGCAGGCCAGGGCGAAACGTTCAAAGCCGTTGGAGAAGGCGAAGCGGGGCATGGGTTCAAATCCTTGATTGAGGGTCGCCCGGAGGCGGGGAAGGGGTGGCGGAGCAACCTCGCTCCATGTCGTTAGTCGATACGGACATGCCGTTTTTCGATCAAGAGTTTTATCGTAAAACGATATTAAATCGCTGTAAGGAAGTGGACGATCTGTCATCTGCGCCGCCGTTTGCCGGGGCGGCGCTGGCTGCCTATGTTCGCCCCGTCTCACGAAAGGATGGCCCATGGCCCTGAAGCTTGAACCCGGCGCGCGGCTGGTGGTGGCCACCCACAATCCCGGCAAGGCCAGGGAGTTGGCGGCGATCCTGGAGAACCGTTTCGAGCTGGTCACCGCCGGCGAGCTTGGCCTGCCCGAGCCGGAGGAGACCGAGACCACCTTTGTCGGCAACGCCCTGCTCAAAGCCCGGGCGGCGGCCCGAGGGTCTGGCCTGATCGCCCTGGCCGACGATTCCGGCCTCAGCGTCGCGGCCCTCGACGGGGCGCCTGGGGTCTATTCGGCCCGCTGGGCGGGACCGGACAAGGACTTCAGCCTCGCCATGGCCAAGGTGGAGTCGCGGCTGGAGGCCACAGGGCTGAAGGACCGCGCCGCCTGGTTCACCTGCGCCCTGGCGGTGGCCTGGCCGGATGAGGGGCCTGCCCTGGTGGTGGAGGGCCGCCTGGATGGCCAGCTGGTCTTCCCCGGCCGCGGCGATCGGGGTTTCGGCTATGACCCCATCTTCGTGCCGCAGGGCGGGCGGGAGACCTTCGGCGAGATGGAGCCGGCCGCCAAGGACGCCATGAGCCACCGGGCGCTCGCCTTCGCCAAGCTCAAGGCCGCCCTGCTTTGACGAGCCCAGCGCCCCCCCTGGGGGTCTATGTCCACTGGCCCTATTGCGCGCGGATCTGCCCCTACTGCGACTTCAACGTCTATCGCGACCGGGGCCGCGCCGATGAGCAGGCGACCCTGGTGGCCGCCATCCTCGACGACCTGAAGGCTCAGGCTGTTCTGACCGGCCCCCGCACCCTGGTCTCGGTCTTCTTCGGGGGCGGGACGCCGTCGCTCATGGCGCCGGACGCTGTCGCCCAGGTGCTGGAGACCGCGCGCGGACTGTGGACCCCGGCCGCCGACCTCGAGGTGAGTCTGGAGGCCAATCCCACTGACGCCGAGGCGAGCCGGTTCGCCGCCCTGGCCCAGGCCGGCGTGGGGCGTCTGTCCCTGGGGGTGCAGGCCCTGGACGACGCCGCCCTCGCCTTCCTCGGCCGTGACCATGACGCAGCCGCCGCCCGCCGCGCCCTCGAGATGGCCACCCGGACCTTTCCGCGCCTGTCGCTGGACATGATCTACGCCCGCCCCGGCCAGACGCCCGAGGCCTGGGAGGCCGAACTGCGAGAGGCGCTGTCCTATGGGCCTGAGCATGTCTCGCCCTATCAGCTGACCATCGAGGCCGGGACCGCCTTCGACCGCGCCGTGCGACGGGGCCAGTTCACGCCCCCCGATGATGAGCTCGGCGCAGCCCTGTACGACACCACCCAGGCCGTGCTGGAGGCCGCCGGCTTCGAGGCCTATGAGGTTTCCAACCACGCCAGGGGCGAGGCCGCCCGCTCGCGGCACAATCTCGTCTATTGGCGGGGGCTCGACTATGTGGG
>JAHUZY010000184.1 GCA_019264505.1 Phenylobacterium sp.
CACCACGACCGCCATCGGGACCATGATCAGGATCATCGGCAGGTTGGAGAGCCCGCCGCCGAACACGTACCAGTTCCAGAATCCGCCAGCCTGCTGCTCAACGATGGTCTGGAGGTTCATGGTGCCGGCCAGCAGGATCACCGTGATGATCACAAAGCCGATGGAGACCTCGTAGCTCACCATCTGGGCGGCCGAGCGCAGGCTGCCCAGGAAGGGATATTTCGAGTTGGACGCCCAACCGCCCATGATGATGCCGTAGACGCCCAGCGAGCTGATCGCCAGCAGGTAGAGGACGCCGACATTGATGTCGGAGACCACCCAGCCCGGCGCCAGCGGCACCACGGCCCAGGCCGCGAAGGCCAGAACGAAGCTGATCAGGGGGGCCAGGATGAAGACCACCTTGTCGGCCCCGTCAGGGATGACGATTTCCTTCAGCACAAACTTCAGGAAGTCGGCGAAGGACTGCAGCAGGCCGAACGGACCCACCACATTGGGGCCTTTGCGCATCTGCACGCCGGCCCAGATCTTGCGGTCGGCCAGCAGCAGGAAGGCCAGCGACAGCAGGATCCAGATCATGACGGCCAGGATCTGGCCCACAGTGATCAGCGTCCAGCCGCCCGGCGTCGCCCAGAAATTGGTGGTGGCGTCCATGCCCTACTCCGCGGCGATCTTTTCGGCGCCCGGCACGAGCGCCTGGCACTCGGCCATGGTCACGCTGGCGCGTGCGATCGGGTTGGTCAGATAAAAGGCCTTCACGGGACTCGCGAAGGGCGCGTCCGACAGGTCGCCCTCCCCGCCGAGAACCGACAGGTCGAGCGCGCCAGGCGCATCCGGCACATAGTCGATTCGGCCGAAGGTGGGGTGATCGGCGAAGAGCCGCGCACGCAGCTGGTCGAGGCTGTCATAGGGCAGCTTGGCGTCCAGCAGTTCGGACAGGGCCCGCAGGATGGCCCAGTCCTCCTTGGCCTCCCCCTTGGGGAAGACGGCCCGTTCGCCGCGCTGAACCCGGCCCTCGGTGTTCACATAGAGGCCGTTCTTCTCGGTATAGGCCGCGCCCGGCAGGATCACGTCGGCCCGATGCGCGCCGGCGTCCCCATGGGTGCCCATATAGACAACGAAGGCGTCGGTGGCCGACAGGTCCATCTCGTCGGCGCCCATCAGCACCAACAGGTCGGCCCCACCCTTGGCGGTGAGTTCCAGCGCGCTCTTGCCGCCGGCCTTGGGCGTAAAGCCCAGGTCCAGGCCGCCGACGCGAGACGCCGCGGTGTGCAACACGTTCCAGGTCGCCTTGAAAGTCGTGGCGACGGCCGCGGCAGCCTTGACCACAGCCGCCCCGTCCGCCCGCGCCAGGGCGCCCGCGCCCAGGATGATGGCGGCCTTTTCGGCGCCCTTGAACGCCTTGGCGAAATCGCCGCGGGACTTGGACAGGCCGCTGAGCGTTTCGGGGCCGGCCCCAAGATAGTCGTAGCCGAAGCTCAGATCGGCCTGCTCGCCGATTACGCCGACCCGCAGGGCGCCGGCCAGCCAGCGCTTGCGCAGACGGGCGTTGAACACTGGGGCTTCCAGGCGGGGATTGGTCCCCACCAGCAGGATGACATCGGCGTCTTCGATCCCGGCGATGGTCGAATTCAGCAGCCAGCTTTCGCGGGGACCATCGCCCAGCACCATGCCGTCCTGGCGGCAGTCGAGGCTGGTGACGCCCAGGCCGCCGAACAGGTCGAGCGCGGCCTTCATGGACTCCGCATCCTGCAGGTCGCCGGCGATGACGCCCATGCGTTCCGGCGCGGTCGCCTTCACCTTGGCGGCGACGGTCTGCAGGGCCTCGGCCCAGGTCGCGGGACGCAGCTTGCCGTTCTCGCGGATGTAGGGGCGATCCAGACGCTGGCGCGACAAGCCATCGACGGCGTAGCGGGTCTTGTCGCTGATCCACTCTTCGTTGACGTCGTCATTGATGCGCGGCAGCACGCGCAGCACGGCCGGGCCACGGGCGTCGACCCGAATAGCCGAGCCCAGGGCGTCCATGACGTCGACGCTCTCGGTCTTCTTCAGCTCCCAGGGTCGGGCGTTGAAGGCGTAGGGCTTGGAGGTCAGGGCGCCGACCGGGCAGAGGTCGATGACGTTGGCGCTCAGTTCGGATGTGACGGCCGCGTCGAGATAGGTCGTGATTTCAACATCTTCGCCGCGGGAGATCAGACCGATCTCCGGCACGCCGGCCACCTCGGTGACGAAGCGCACGCAGCGGGTGCACTGGATGCAGCGGGTCATCACCGTCTTGATGAGCGGACCCATGAACTTCTCTTCGACCGCGCGCTTGTTCTCGCCATAGCGGGAATCGTCGCGGCCATAGCCCATGGCCTGGTCCTGCAGATCGCACTCCCCGCCCTGATCGCAGATCGGGCAATCCAGCGGGTGATTGATCAGCAGGAATTCCATCACGCCGTGACGGGCCTTCTTGACCATCGGCGTGTCGGTGAAGATCTCCTGGCCTTCGGCCGCCGGCAGGGCGCAGGAGGCCTGCGGCTTGGGCGGGCCAGGCTTCACCTCGACCAGACACATGCGGCAGTTGCCGGCGATGGACAGGCGCTCGTGATAGCAGAAGCGCGGGATTTCCTTCCCGGCCAGCTCGGCGACCTGCAGCACCGTCATGCCGGGTTCGAACTCGACCTCGACGCCGTCGACCTTTGCGATGGGCATGTCTTTTACTCCGCAGCCACGAGCGTGGCGCCCTGAACGTGCGGGCGTCCGGCGCGGTACTGGGTGATGCGATCCTCCACCTCATGGCGGAAGTGACGGAAGAGACCCTGGATCGGCCAGGCGGCCGCATCGCCGAGGCCGCAGATGGTGTGGCCTTCGACCTGCGAGGCCACATCGAGCAGCATGTCGATCTCGGTCATCTCGGCCTCGCCGGTGACCATCCGCTCCATGACCCGCCACATCCAGCCCGTGCCTTCACGGCACGGCGTGCACTGGCCGCAGCTCTCGTGCTTGTAGAAGTAGGACAGCCGCGCGATCGACTTCACGATGTCGGCGTCCTTGTCCATGACGATGACCGCCGCGGTGCCGAGCCCGGAGCGCATCTCGCGCAGGGAATCGAAGTCCATCAGCGCGGTCTCTGCCATCTCGGCGGTGATCATCGGCACCGACGAGCCGCCGGGAATGACCGCCTTCAGATTGCCCCAGCCGCCGCGAATGCCACCGCAATGCTCTTCCAGCAGCTGGCGGAGCGGGATCGACATGGTCTCTTCGACCACGCAGGGGCGATTCACATGGCCGGAAATGGCCATCAGCTTGGTGCCGGTGTTGTTGGGGCGACCAAAGCCCGCGAACCACTCGGCCCCACGACGGAGGATCGAGCCCACCGTGGCGATGGTCTCGACATTGTTGATGGTGGTCGGGCAGCCATAGATGCCGGCGCCGGCCGGGAACGGCGGCTTCAGGCGCGGCTGGCCCTTCTTGCCTTCCAGGCTTTCCATCAGGGCGGTTTCGTCGCCGCAGATATAAGCCCCGCCCCCGTGCGTCACATAGAGCTCGAAGTCCCAGCCGTGGACATTGTCCTTGCCGATCAGCCGGGCCTCGTAGGCCTGCTTGATCGCGGCCTCCAGGCGCTCGCGCTCGAAGACGTACTCACCACGGATATAGATGTAGCAGGCATGCGCGCGGATCGCGTAGCTGGCGATCAGGCAGCCTTCGATCAGCAGGTGCGGATCGTTGCGCAGGATCTCGCGGTCCTTGCAGGTGCCGGGCTCGGACTCATCGGCGTTGACCACGAGGTAATGCGGCCGCTCGCTCTCCTGCTTGGGCATGAAGGTCCACTTCAGGCCGGTGCCGAAGCCCGCCCCGCCGCGGCCACGCAGGCCGGAATTCTTGACCTGATCACAGATCCATTCCGGCGTCTGCGACAGGATTTCCCGCACGCCATTCCAGGCCCCGCGCCGCTTCGCGCCCTCAAGCCCGAAGTCGTGCAGGCCATAGAGGTTCGTGAAGATGCGGTCCTTGTCTTCGAGAATCCCGACCACGCCCCTCAAACTCCTTCTTTCGCGCGCCGGAAGGCGGCGATGAACCAGATCTGCGCCGCAAACCCTGCGGCCAGAGCGACGCCGAAAATGGCGAACAGCCAGTCCTGTCCGGACAC
>JAHUZY010000202.1 GCA_019264505.1 Phenylobacterium sp.
GGCCACGACATAAGGGACGATGTTCTGTCAATGCGGCGCGCTCATCAAGCAGCTGGCTGCCTAGCGGCTACGATCTTCTCCGCTCCAGTAGGAATCTAAGGGGGTCGTTTCTTGGATTCAGCGCCCACCGCTCGAGCTAGCCAGGGCCTGCTGGGCGTCGCCCTGGATAACCGCTAGGTGATGCGGATCGACGAAACTCTCCGCATAAATCTTGTTGAGGGGCTCGGTCCCTGACGGGCGGGCGGCGAACCACCCGCTCTTGGCCTTAACCTTCACGCCGCCGAACGGCTCGCCGCGGGGGCTGGCGATCTCTACCGACAACACGGGCTCGCCGCCGAGCTCAGCAAGTTGCAGATCCTGCGGTCTGAGGCCCCGCAGCCAAGCTTTTTGCTGCGGTGTGGCCGGGGCATCTAGACGTTCATAGTAGGAGGGTCCGATTGCGTCGGCCACCGACGTGTAGACCATGCTGGGGTCCTGGCCGGTTCGCGCAAGGATTTCCGCGGCCAGAAGCCCGAGGCTGAAACCGTCCTTCTCCGTTGTCCAAAGCGACCCGTCGAGCCTTCGGAACACCGCGCCCGCACTCTCCTCGCCCGCGAAGCCCAGGGCGCCGTCGGAAAGTCCATCGACGAACCAGCGAAATCCCACCGGCGTCTCAACCAGCGGCCGCCGGAGTCTGACGGCAAGCCTGTCGATGAGGGCGCTTGTGACCATGGTCTTGCCGATCGCTAGCCCCCCAGGCCAAGTGGGACGGTGTTCAAACAGGTAGGCGACCGCTGCGGCCAAGTAACGGTTCGGCTCCATCATGCCACCCGAAGGCGTCACCACACCGTGCCGGTCGGCGTCCGGGTCGTTGCCGAACGCAATGTCGAAGCGCGCCCGCAGGTCGACCAGCCGGGCCATCGCATAGGGCGAGGAGCAATCCATACGAGTCTCGCCGTCATGGTCAGCGGTCATGAAGGCGAACCGCGGATCCACGACTTCGCTGACGACGGAGCCCTGCAGCCCGTAAGTCTCCAGGACCAGAGGCCAGTACTCGGCGCTGGCCCCGCCCAAGGGATCGATCCCAATACGCACCCCAGCGGCGCGGATCGCTCCAAGGTCCACCACCTGAGGCAACTCGGCGATGAAGGCAGTCCGATAGTCGTAACGCGCCGCACGCGAAGACCGAGCCGCGCGGGCATAAGGAACGCGCGGAACGTCCCGCAACGCCGTAGGAAGGGCAGCGTTGGCGAGCCGCTCGATCGCCTCGGTGATCCGGGGTTCGGCTGGCCCGCCGTGCGGCGGATTGTACTTCAAGCCGCCATCCTGGGGCGGATTGTGAGACGGCGTGAGAATGATCCCGTCCGCCAGCCCTGAGGTGCGCCCCCTATTGTAGTGCAGGATGGCGTGCGACACCGCAGGCGTCGGCGTGTAGCCGTCCCGGGTGTCGAGCATCACCGTAACGCCGGCGGCGACGAAGACCTCAACGGCCGTCCTGAGCGCGGGCTTCGAGAGCGCGTGGGTGTCGCCGGCCAGGAACAGCGGTCCACGGACGCTTGCGGCTTTGCGGTGACGACAGACGGCGGCGCAGATCGCCACGACATGCGCCTCATTGAAGGTCCCCGCGAGCGCCGAGCCGCGATGGCCGGAGGTCCCGAAGGCGACGCCTTGGGACGGATCTGTCGGGTCGGGGCGGACCGCCGTGTAGGCGTCGATGAGCTTGGAGACATCGATCAGATCCGCCTTCGCGACGGGGCGTCCTGCCCGGGAATCCACGCTACGGGTCAAGCCGCACCAGCCTTCGGGTCAACGGCGCCCAGCCGGACGCGCAGACGCCGGACGCCGTCCGCTGAGCTGAGGGGTATGCGCAACGGTCGCTCGCGCAGCCGAACGCCGTCCAGCACGGCTTCGGCGACGCCCCGGCAGACGCCGTCGGGGTTCTCCACCTCTATCTCGTAACGGGCGGCGCCAAACCGGTAGACGAGCTTGAAGCCTGGCCAGTGTCGCGGGATGCACGGATCGAGCAGCAGGGCGTCGCCATGGCGCCGCAGGCCGAGAAGCGACTCTAGTCCCGCGCGGTACATCCAGCCGGCGGCGCCTGTGTACCAGGTCCAACCGCCCCGCCCGAGGTGTGCCGGGTGCGAATAGATGTCGGCAGCGACCACGTAGGGCTCAACCTTGTACCGCTGGGCCTCAGATGGCGTGCGGCTATGATTGATCGGGTTGAGCATGGCGAGCAGGCTTGCGGTCCTGTCACCGTCCCCCACCGCTGCGAAGGCCATCGCCGTCCAGACCGCGGCGTGAGTGTATTGGCCGCCGTTCTCTCGCACGCCGACCGGGTAGCCCTTGATATAACCGGGGTCCTTCGGACCCTTGTCAAAGGGCGGCGTGAACAACAGAGCTAGGCCGGCGTCGGCGTCGATCAACTCACGTTCAACCGCGGCCAACGCCTGCCGCGCGCGCTTCGGCTCCGCCGCCCCGGAGAGCACGGCCCACGATTGCGCAATGGCGTCGATGCGGCACTCGTCGCTGTTGGGAGAGCCCAGCGGCAAGCCGTCATCGTACCAGCCGCGAAGGTACCAGTCGCCGCCCCACGCGCTCCGCTCGAGCGCGGCCTTTATGCCCTCGGCGTGGGCAGCCCAGCGCTCTTCGTGCACCGCCTGCCCGCGAGCCGCCGCGAGCGGCGCGAAATCCGTCAAGGTGCGATGGAGAAACCAGCCCAACCACACGCTCTCGCCTCGGCCGTGCTGGCCGACGCGGTTCATGCCGTCGTTCCAGTCGCCGCCGCCGATCAACGGCGCGCCATGGCCCCCCACCTGCAGGCTGGCGTCTAGCGCCCGCGCGCAGTGTTCGAAGAGGCTGACGCTCTCGCCGGTTCCGGGATGGAAGAACGCCTCGGCCGCCGTCGGCTCAAGGGCGTGGCCTTCCAGGAACGGGATCGGCTCGTCGAGCACCGTGCGGTCTCCGGTCGCGACGACATAATGCGCGACCGCGTAGGCGAGCCACACCCGGTCGTCGGAAAAGCGGGTGCGGACCCCCTGGCCAGAGTGGGGCAGCCACCAATGCTGCACGTCGCCTTCGGGGAACTGGCGCGCCGCCGCCCTGAGCAAGTGCTCGCGGGCGGTTTCGGGTGACGCATGCACCAGCGCCATCACGTCCTGCAGCTGATCGCGGAAGCCATAGGCGCCGCTCGCCTGATAGAACCCGGCCCTCGCCCATAAGCGGGACGCGACGGTCTGGTAGAGCAGCCAGCCATTGAGCATCAGGTCCAGGGCTGGGTCGGGGGTTTGCACCTGTACGGCCCCTAGGAGACGCTCCCAATAGGCGTCTACTTCCGCCAGAACTTCATCCAAATCAGCCTGACGGTAACGCGCGATCAGCTCGCGGGCGGAGCCGGCGTCATCGCCCTCCCCGATGAAGAAGACCAGCTCGCCCGTCTCCCCGGGCGCGAGCGCCAGGGGCGCATCCATGGCCCCACAGGGGTCGAGCGCGGCCCCTG
>JAHUZY010000113.1 GCA_019264505.1 Phenylobacterium sp.
CAAGAAGGACGAGGACAAGCACGACGAGGCCCACAAGGCCGAACCCGAGCATGAGCCCGCCTGAGCAGCGCCCCGGCGCTGCTGAGTCACCGACCCCAAGAATAGGCGTTGCGGAGGCCCTGAGCCTGTCGCATTGAGGCGAACATGTTTGAGTCATTGCTCGCCGAACACGGCCCCGCCCTTACCGCACTCTTTCAGGTGCTTCTCATCGATCTGGTCCTGGCCGGCGACAACGCCGTCGCCGTGGGCCTGGCGGCCGGCGCCCTGCCCGCCGAACAGCGCAAGAAGGCCATTCTCTATGGCCTGATCGCTGCGGTGATCATGCGGATCGGCTTTGCGCTGATCACCACACAGCTGCTCGGCATCATCGGCCTGTTGTTCGCCGGCGGCCTGCTGCTGATGTGGGTCTGCTGGAAGATGTGGAAGGAGCTGCGCGAGCAGGCCGTCCATGACGAGGCTGACGCCGAAGCCGTGCTGGACGGTGACCCGACCACCGAGCCTTCGGCCCGCCCGGTCAAGAGCTTCCGCGCCGCCTTCATCCAGATCCTGATCGCCGACCTGTCCATGTCCCTGGACAATGTGCTGGCGGTGGCCGGCGCGGCCCGGGAGCATCCGGGAATCCTGGTCTTCGGCCTGATCCTGTCCATCGCCCTGATGGGGGTGGCCGCCACCTACATCGCCAGCCTCCTGCACAGGTATCGCTGGATCGGCTATATTGGCCTTGCCGTGGTGCTCTACGTCGCCCTGTCCATGGTCTGGGAAGGCCATCGCAATGCGATCGTGAAGCTCGACCGGACGGACTCCTACAACGCCGTCATGCCAGGCTTCCTGGACATTTCGCCGGAAGAGGCGGCCGAGCACCGCCTGCACTAGACGCGGGTTCAAGGCCGGGGCGTGAGCGTCCCGGCCAGCCCATCGGAGGGAGCGCAAGGATGGCGGCCTACAAGGCGCGGCTGAGCGAAGACCTCGATCGCTGGATCGCCCAGGGCCTGGTGGCGCCTGAGTCCCGCCAGCCCATTCTCGACAGCGTAGCCGAGGCCCGCCGCATCGACGCCGGCATCGCCCTGGCGGTGATGGGCGCGGTCCTGGCGGGCCTGGCGGCCATCGCCTTCGTGGCGGCCAACTGGGACGCTATTCCCCGACTGGCGAGGTTCGCCCTGATCCTCAGCGTCTTCGCCGCCACCTGCGGCGGCGCAGCCTGGGCGGCCCTGCGTGGCAGGCCGCTGGTCCGTGACGTCCTGCTCGGCGTCGCGGCCCTGATCTATGCCGGCGCCATCGGCCTGACCGGACAGATCTTCGATCTCGCCGGCGATCCCCAGGCGGCCCTGCGCGGCGCGGGCCTGGCCGCCGCCCTGCTGGCCCTGGCCGGTCGCGCCAACGCCGCAGCCATCGCCGCCGTCGCCCTGATCGCCCTGGGCGACTTCGCAGGCCCTGAGGGCCTGTTTGGCCTGCAACTTCGCTGGCTGGCCATCGCCGCCCCCGCCGGGGCGCTGCTGGCCCTGGCCTGGCGCAGCCGCAGCCTCGCCCATCTGGCGGGGCCGGCCCTGGTGCTGGGCTGGCTGTTCGCCGCCCCCGACGTGCGGCCGGAGGGCTATCTGGCCCTGGCGGCGGCCTTCGCCCTGGCCGGCGCGGGCGCACGCTGGGCCAGTGAGCAGGAGCGGCGCGGGGCCGGGATTATCTTCGCCTGGATGGCGGTGGGCGCCCTGGCGGCCTTCGCCGCAGCGGGTCTCTCCAGCGAGGTCTATGGCCTCGTCCATCGCCTCGCCTGGCTGATCATCTCCGGCGGTGTGATCGCCCTTGGCCTGCATGACCGCGCCGGCGGGGTCACCGCCGCGGGCGTCCTGTCGGCTATCGCCGCCGTCAGCGCCATCCTGATGGACCTGGGTCTTGGCCTGATGACCGCCGCCGGGGTCTTCGCCGGTTGCGCCATCCTCGCCCTGGCGGCGGGGGGCCTGCTTCGCCGCGGAAGAGGTAAGGCATGAGCCCGCTGTCGAGCCCCCGCGCCCTGGCCCTGCGGATTGGAGCGGTGGCGCTCCTGCTGGTGCTCGCCCTGGTGGGCCTGTTGGTGCGGGAGGATCGCGCTCGGGCCGCCGGCCAGGAGGTGCGGCTGGCCATGGAGGCGGTCGATCCCCGCAGCCTGCTCAGCGGCCACTATGCCGCCCTTCAGCTGGTGGAGCGGCTGGACGATGGCGCGCCCTGCCCGCCCGACCTCGAAGCCCATTACGGCCATGACGACAGCTGGGTGGCGCTTACCCCGACGGCCGAGAACACCCACCGAGTCACCGGCGGCGGGGCGACGCGCGACGCCGCCCTGCGCCACGGGCCTGTGGTGGTGCGCGGCCAGGCCGACTGCCGCCAGGCCTTTCTCGCCCCCCCGCGGGAGCCTGGCGATGAAGGTCCGCCGGCCGACGAGCGGCCTCAGGAGACCTTCATCACCCTCGACATCGGCGTGGATCGGTTCTACGCCGACCAGTCCGAAGCCGAGGCCCTGGAAGCCGCCCTACGTCGCCAGGGTGACGCCGCCGCCCCGCCCGCCTTCGCCATCGTCTCCGTCGGCCAGGACGGCCGGGGACGCCGGAAGGGCGTCGAGGTGGGCGGGACCCGCGCAGACCTGAACTGGTTCTAGACATGGACGACCCCAAGATGCCGGACGTCGCCGTCATCGGCGGCGGACCGGCCGGGCTGATGGCCGCCGAGACCCTGGCGGGGGCTGGGCTGTCCGTGTCGGTCTATGAGCGCATGCCGAGCCTGGGGCGGCGGTTCCTGATGGCCGGCCGCGGCGGCCTGAACCTCACCCATTCCGAGCCCATGGCCGAGTTCACGGGCCGCTATGGCGAGGCCTCAGGTCCCCTTGGCGGCGTGATCGAGGCCTTCGACCCACAGGCCCTGCGCGCCTGGGCCGAGGGGCTGGGCCAGGAGACCTTCGTAGGCTCCAGCGGCCGGGTCTTTCCCCGCGCCCTGAAGGCTTCGCCGCTGCTGCGGGCCTGGCTAGGCCGGCTGGACGCAGCGGGCGTCCGCTTCCACCTGCGCCACCACTGGACCGGCTGGGGTGCAGACGGCGCCCTGACATTCGACACTCCCTCAGGGGAAGTGGTGGTGCAGCCCGCCGCCACGGTGCTGGCGATGGGCGGCGCAAGCTGGCCAAGACTCGGCGCCAACGGCGCCTGGGCGGGCGCCCTGGCCGGGGCCGGCGCGCCGCTTGCGCCCTTCGCTCCGAGCAATATGGGGGTGCTGGCCGACTGGAGCCCGGCCTTCGCCCAACGCTTCGCGGGCGCGCCGCTCAAGGCCGTGGCGCTCACCTTTGGCGAACAGACCCTCCGCGGCGAGGCTCTGGTGGCCGCCTATGGCCTGGAGGGTGGCGGGATCTACGCCCTGTCCGGCGACATCCGCCGCGCCCTGGCGACCGGTAGCCAGGGGCGGTTGCTCATCGACCTGCGCCCGGACATGCGCCGGGGCGACCTGGCCTCCCGGCTGATCGGCGGCCGGACCGGCGACAGCCTGTCCAACCGCCTGCGCAAGATGCTCAAGCTGTCAGCCGTGGAGATCGGCCTGCTGCGGGAGGCCTTCGGCGCCGACCTGCCCCGGAGCCCGGTGGGCCTGGCTGAAGCGATAAAGGCCGTCCCCGTCCCGCTCACCGGCGTGGCGGGCCTGGAACGGGCCATTTCCAGCGCCGGCGGCCTGAAGTTCGAGGGCCTGGACGAGCGGCTGATGCTCAAGGCGCGGCCAGGAGTCTTCGCCGCCGGCGAGATGCTGGACTGGGAGGCGCCCACCGGCGGCTATCTGCTGCAGGCCAGCTTCGCCACCGGCCGGGCCGCGGCCAAGGGCGCGATCAACTGGCTGGCTGAGCAGCCCTAAGCCGGCTCGACCTCGCCGCCGAACCGCTGGCGCCATTCCTCGACCTGGGCGTCCTCGATCTTGCGGAACAGCACCTCGGCCGACGAGACAGCCTGGCCCGGCGCCACCGCCGCCAGCAAGTCTTCATCACCAGTCGGCCAGGACAGATCGCTTGCGCCCACCGTGGCGGCGATGCGGCCGGCCGCCTCAGGCATGAACGGCGCCGTGATCCGGGCGAACAGCGCCACGAGGCTCAGACCTGTCCGCACCGCCACGGCCGCCTGATCGCGATCGGTCTTGAGCGCGGTCCAGGGCGCCGACTCCTGCAGGTATTCATTGCCCAGGACCCAGAGGGCGCGGGCCGCCTGGGCCGACTTGCGGAACTCCATCGCCTCGAACTCGGCGGTCAGGGTTTCGAGCCCCGCCTTGATGTCGGCGGCCAGCTTCTCTTCCCGAGCCCCGGCGACGCCGCCCTCAGGAACGACGCCGTCGAACTTAGACTCCGTGAACTTGACGATCCGATTGACGAAATTGCCCAGAACGTCGGCCAGATCCTTGTTGGTCGTCGACTGGAACTGCTCCCAGGTGAAGGCCGCATCCGAGTGCTCCGGGCCATAGGCCGTCAGGTGCCAGCGCCAGTAGTCGGCGGGCAGCAGTTCGAGCGCCTGGTCCATGAAGACCCCACGTCCGAGGCTGGTGGAGAACTTGCCCCCGTACCAGTTCAGCCAGTTGAACGCCTTCAGCTGATCGACGGTCTTCCAGGGCTCTCCCGAGCCGAGGATCGTCGCCGGGAAGCTCACCGTGTGGAAGGCGACATTGTCCTTGCCCATGAACTGGACGTAGCGGACATCCTCGGCGCCCTCGTCCAGACGCCACCAGGATCGCCAGTCGCCGCCCGATGCTTCGGCCCACTCTTCGGTGGCGCCGATGTACTCGATGGGGGCGTCGAACCAGACATAGAACACCTTGCCTTCGAGCCCGGGACGCGGTCCGCCGTTGTGACCGACCACCGGCACGCCCCATTTGAGGTCGCGGGTGATGCCCCGGTCGATCAGGCCTTCGTCCAGATGCTTGTAGGCGATGGACCGCGCCAGCGGCTGCCATGTGGGCGAACGCGCATCGATCCAGGCGCGCACCGTGTCGGCCAGCTTGGTCTGCAGCAGGTAGAGGTGGCGCGTGTCCCGGACCTCCAGATTGCGGCTGCCAGAGACGGTGGAATAGGGCTCGATGAGGTCGGTCGGGTCGAGCAGCCGGCCGCAATTGTCGCACTGGTCGCCGCGCGCCTTCGGATAGGCGCAGTGGGGGCAGACGCCTTCCACATATCTGTCGGGCAGGAAGCGCGCGTCATCGATGGAATAGATCATCCGGTCGATCCGCTCCTCCACCAGACCACGGGCCTCCAGCGCGTGGGCGAAGTGCTGGGTCAGGCGCTTGTTGGCGTCGCTGGAGCTGCGGCCGAAGATGTCGAAGGAGAGGTGGAAGGCGTCCCCGGCCCGCTTCTGAATCTCGTGCTGCTCGTCACAATAGGTCCG
>JAHUZY010000245.1 GCA_019264505.1 Phenylobacterium sp.
GCCCAGTGGAAACGCCGGGCGGCGCGCGCCTCCGGCATCATGCTCCTGATCTTTGCGGTCGGCGTGCTGCTCGACGCGGCGCGGCGCTGGTGGTTCGGGGCAGAGCCTGTCGGTTGGACGATGATGGCTCTCGCCCTTGTAGCGGCAGGCGTGAATCTGGTTTGCCTGCTGCTGCTGCGCCGCTCGCAAACCGATGACGTGAACATGCGGGCGGCGGAGACCTTCAGCCTGAATGACTTCGCATCGAATGGCGGCATCCTCGTCGCCGGCGGACTGGTCATGTGGCTGGACCGCGCTTGGCCGGACCTCGCGGTCGGCGTTCTAGTCGCGATCATCGCCGCCAAGGGCGGCCTCGAGATCCTACGTGACGCCGCCGCGAGCGGCGACCAACCCGAAAAACAGGCCTAAGGGGGCGCCGCCATGGCCGAGGAAAAACTTCGTCTCGCGATCCCAGTGTTACTCCCGTCCGATGGGGACGCATGCGAGCGCTGCGTTCACGAACTGGCTGAAATCCTCAAAGGGCGCCCCGGTGTAGCTGAAGCTCATGTCGAAGGACGCGAGGACGCACATCTTTGCATCCACTTTGACCCCTCGCTGATCACCCCATCGCAGGTGCGCGCCCTTGCTGAACAGCAAGGGGCTCGGATCGCCGAGTCCTTTGGGCATATGAGCTACCGGCTCGCGCAGCCTATGCACGCGAGGGCGGCGCGAACGCTCGCGGAAGATCTGCGCGCCAAACCGGGCGTAGTTCGCGCTGAGGTCGGGTCTACCGGGGCCGCTATCGTGGAGTTCGATCGGGATCAGCTCGACGAGCAGACGCTGCGGGCTTTCCTCGACAGTCGCGCCGTCGCCTTAGGGCAGTCGCCGGGCGCGGAGGCTCCTAGCAGCGTCGTGAAACGCTCGAACGACGACCATGCCGGTCATGGCCACAAACCGGGCGAGGGGCACGGCCACAAGCACGGGGGCGTCTTCGGCGAGCGAACTGAGCTCGTCTTCGCGGCGCTGTCGGGTGCGGCCCTACTGACAGGCTGGCTGGTGTCGTTCCGCCTCACTGGGCACGTTCCCCTAGGCCTCTACCTGCTGGCTTACGGATTCGGGGGCTACTTCACCCTGCGGGAGGCTCTGGAAAACCTGCGCAACCGGCGCTTCGAGATCGACACCCTGATGCTGGTGGCGGCCGCAGGCGCCGCAGCATTGGGCGAGTGGGCCGAGGGCGCCCTGTTGCTGGTCCTGTTCAGCTTGGGTCACGCCCTCGAGCACTACGCAATGGGGCGTGCCCGCCGGGCCATTGAGGCGCTGGCGGAACTCGCGCCTGAACGTGCGAGCCGCAAGCACGGAGACGTCTTCGAGGAGGTGCCGGTCGAGGCGCTACAAGTTGGCGACATCGTCCTGGTGCGGCCTAACGAACGGCTCGCCGCAGACGGCGTGGTGGTGCTTGGAGAGAGCGCTGTCAACCAAGCGCCCGTCACCGGCGAGAGCATGCCGGTGGACAAGCGCCCATCGACTTCGGAGATCACGTTCGAATCCGCAGATGCAGCTCACAAGGTCTTCGCAGGCACCATCAATGGCGCAGGTGCGCTGGAGGTCCGCGTGGCTCGCCTGTCGAGCCAGTCCACGCTGGCGCGCGTGGTCACCATGGTCGCCGAGGCGGAGGCGCAGCGATCTCCCACGCAGCGCTTCACCGACAAGTTCGAGCGTATCTTCGTGCCTGCGGTGCTGGTCGGTGTTGCCGCCCTGATGTTCGCCTGGGTCGTCGTAGACGAGCCTTTCAGTGTGAGTTTCTATCGGGCGATGGCGGTTCTAGTCGCCGCCAGCCCCTGTGCCCTGGCGATCTCCGTACCCAGCGCCGTGTTGAGTGGGGTGGCCCGCGCCGGTCGCGGCGGCGTGCTCGTTAAGGGCGGCGGGCCGCTTGAGAACCTCGGAACGCTTCAGGCGCTAGCCTTCGATAAGACCGGCACACTGACCGAAGGCCGTCCGCGGGTCACCGACGTCGTGCCGGGAGTTGGCGTCACCAAAGAGCGACTGCTGGAGACTGCTGCGGCTGTGGAGGCGCTTAGCGACCACCCGCTCGCCTCCGCCGTCGTCACAGCCGCGACGGAGGCTCTACCGGCGCCGCCCGGGCGGGCCGAGGCGGTGGAGAGCATCACAGGCCAAGGCGTCCGCGGTCGATATCGCGGCGAAGACGTCCACATCGGCAAGCTCAAGATGTTCGAGACCGTCGGCGGTCCACCTGTTCCCGAGGAGGTTCTTAGCGAAGCTGAGCGGCTCGCCGCCGCCGGACGGACCGTCATGGTGGTTCGGAGCGGGGAAACCTATCTCGGGGTCCTGGGCCTGCAGGACACGCCCCGCGAGGGCGCCGCGGAGGTGATCGCCTCCCTTCGGCAGCTTGGCGTCAAGCGCATGATCATGTTGTCTGGCGATAATCAGGGGGTCGCCGACGCCATCGCCGCGAAGCTCGGGCTTACCGAGGCGAAGGGCGGACTGATGCCCGAGGATAAGGTCGCCTTCATCAAGACGATGCGCGAGCAGCGCGGCGGCGTCGCCATGATCGGCGATGGTGTCAATGATGCGCCGGCCATGGCCAACGCCACAGTCGGCATCGCCATGGGGGCGGCGGGGTCCGATGTCGCGCTCGAAACCGCAGACGTAGCACTGATGGCCGACGACCTGCGGCGCTTGCCGTTCGCGGTCGGGCTAAGCCGCCAAACGAGCGCGATCATCAAGCAAAATCTCTTCGTCAGCCTCGGGATGGTAGCCTTCCTCATCCCCGCCACGATTTTTGGGCTCAAGATCGGCGTTGCGGTCGTGTTCCATGAAGGCTCGACTCTGCTCGTGGTCGCGAATGCTCTTCGGCTGCTGGCTTTCGCCGAGAAGCCCCTCAATAGGGGAGCACCAACACAGGCCGAAGGAAAGCCGCAATGACGGCCGGTCGGAAGGAACCGTCGCCGTTTCCAGACGCTCTTCCGGCCCTCACGTCCGTCCGGTTCCTATTGGCGCTCGGCGTGGTGCTCTTCCATTACCAGCTCCAATGGGCTTGGGACTCCCAATCGGTCACCGGGCTGCTAGATCGCGCCCGCCTGGGCGTCGATGTATTCTTCATCCTCTCCGGGTTTGTGCTCACCCATGCCTACCGTGCCGACATTAGCGCCGGACGCCTTGGCTACAGGCGCTTCCTGGTTGCGCGCGTAGCGCGGGTTTACCCTGCCCATCTTGCTGTGCTCGGGTTCGTGCTTGCCATGGTCTGCGTCGCCGCAGCGCTTGGGGCAGAGTTTGACGCCGACTTCTACAACCCAGCCGGCTTCGTCCTGACGCTTTTCCTCGTCCAGGCATGGGGACCGGAGTTGATTAAGGCCGAGTGGAACGGCCCCTCCTGGTCCCTGTCTGCTGAATGGTTCGCTTATCTAGCCTTCCCGCTCTACGCGGCAATAGGACTCAAACTGCGGGACCGCCCTTGGCTTCTGCTCGGGCTCGTCGCCGTCGTCTTCATTGTCTTAGATCAGCTGTATATTGCTTTGTTCTCCGACACAGTCGTGCACGCGGAGATCAACTTTGGAATATTCCGTATCATCCCGGAGTTCCTCTATGGCGTGGCTCTATATCGGCTAGGTGAGAGCCTGAGGCTCTCCCGCTCTGTTGCGGTTGCATTCTCGCTCGGCGCGTCGGGGATCCTTCTGGCCGTGATGCATGTTGCTGCGGACGACCGCCTTGTGGTCGCGGCGGCGGGGCCCATGGTTCTTAGCCTTGCTCTGCTCTCAAAAGTTGGAGCCGACCAACCGCTCGCGCGTCCTTGGATGTTGGCGGCGGGGGAAGCGTCCTTCTCTCTCTATCTAGTCCATATGCCGCTCCTCATTGGCTGGAAGGGCGTGCACTCGGCGCTTACGGGAGGTCCCAGCAGCTATGTCTTCGCTTGGTGGGAGATCGGTGCGCTCCTGGTCCTCACGGTCGCCGCCGCCTTCGGCCTTCACGCCGTCGTTGAAGCTCCGGCGCGGCGGTGGATCCGCGCCCGGATTGACCAAACCCCGCGGCCAGGATCAAAAAGAGTCATGCTCGCTGGCTCTCAGCCGCCCGATCTCTGAGGCAGAGCCATGCACCAAGCCACCCGAGAGATCGTTGTGAGAGCGCCTCCAAAGCGAGTCTGGGATACACTAACGGCCTTCGAGAGCTACCCGGACTGGACCCCCGCCGTTCGAGTAAAGGGCGATCTCGAGCCTGGCGGCAAGCTCGACTACGCTATCCTGGTTGGACGTCCGGGCCGCCGACCGCGACACTTCAGCTTGGCCGGCGACATCGAGCAGGTGGAGCCCTTGGCATGTCTATCTTGGGATGTCGGCTTGCCGAGCCTGCTACGGATGCGATTCGCCATCCATTTCAGCCGGTGCCTGGACGCGACCAAAGTTCGTCAGAGTGTCGAGATCAGTGGTTTCCTGGCGGCGGTGGCCGGCAATCACTTGGCCAAGGTCTTGG
>JAHUZY010000287.1 GCA_019264505.1 Phenylobacterium sp.
CCTCCAGCTGGCGCGGATCGATCTCTTCATTGATCTCGGCGAACAGCTTGCCGAGACCGCCAAGGGTCGAGATGGTCAGGGTGAGCACCCCGGCCAGGGGGCCGACCCCGAACGCCGCCACCAGGATCAAGGCCATGATCAGGTCCGGCAGGGTGCGGATAGCTTCCAGGATGCGTCGCACCACAAACCGCACCGGCGCAAAGGGCATCAGGTTCTGGGCGGTCAGGAATGAGGCGCCCAGGGCCAGGACCGATCCGAGGGCCGTGGCCAGGATCGCCATCTCCACGGTCTGCCAGGCCGCCCGCAGCCAGATGGGCAGGGCGTAGAACCACGAATGCAGGGAGCCGCGGGTCTGCCGGTCTTCGAGCAGGAGTTCAGGCTTCAGGCCCGGATTCATCCGCTGCAGGAAGTCGGCCATGCGTCCCAGGGGATCGCCGCCGATGTCGGAGCCGAAGAACTGGCTGCGCTGAAAGGACACCAGCAGCAGGATCGTGAAAATCGCCAGGCCAAGGGCGGCCTGGGTCCGCTGCCGGATCAGCATCCGGCGGCGCTCGCGTTCGAAGACTTCAACGGCGGTGGTCATGAGCCGACCGTCGGCCCCTGAGCGAGCAGGGCCTTGGCCTCGGTCGGCTCGAACTCCGCGGCCCCTGCGCCGGCCGCCCAGGCGAAGGCCTGCGGCGCCTCGTTATGCATGGCCACATGGATGCCGATCAGGCGGAAGCGACGGTCATCGCTCATATCGTTGCGGATGGCCCAGGCCGCCTTGGCCACCGGACGCTGGCGCCAGACCACCCGCAGATCCTCGCACAGGTCCTCACCAGGCTGATCGCCGCGGCAGAGTTTCTGCCAGGCGCCGGCATGCAGCACCAGGGCCTGGGCCTGACCGGCGCGCAGGCGGGTCGCGGCGTCCTCGTGATCCCGGGCCACGATCTGGGTACCGAAGAAGGCGTCCGCCGCCCCATAGTCGGCCAGGGCGCGCCGCGGAACGTCCAGGTTGGCCAACTGCGGGCCGGCGAACACGAGGCTCGCCCCGGCAAGGTCGCTCAGATTCTGGGCCGAGGCGGCGCGCGGGACGGCCACCACCACCGGCAGACGGTTCAGGTCCCCGGTCGCGCGCGTCGTCAGGATGCTGCGGGTCTCACCGGAGACGGGTCCGAAGGCCGCGCCGTCAAGCCGGGCCAGGTCGACCGCGCCGCTGGCCAGGGCCTGGGCTGCGCCGGCGGCGTCGGCCACGGGACAGCTCAGCACATCGGTGTCCAGGCGCTGCGCCAGGAGTTCGACATAGGCCCGCTGAGCGGTGGGAAGGTCGGCCGCAGGCGGCGCACAGGGCCCGGCCTGCCCGGTGATCTCGGCGATCCGCAGCGGCAGGACCGGCGCCTGGGCCTGGGCGGCGCTGAGCAGCACCGCGCCGGCGGCGAGAAGCAGGCGTTTCATTGGCGCTCTCCGGCGCGACGGGCGGCGATGTCGTCGGCGCGCAGCTTGATGATTGGGGCGTAGTGTTCGCGGGTGACCGCCGTGTAGGCCGCCCCGTCAGGCTGGCCGATGTCGCGCCAGACGTCGGGATCGTCATAGGGCAAGGCCGCCATGGCGCCGCGCACCGCGTCGATGAAGGGCTGGGGACGGTCGGTGCGCACGACGACGGCGCTGTTGGGAATGGGGCCCGCCGTCCAGATGATCCGGAAGTCATCCAGCTCCACCACCCCGCGCCGGGCCATGGTGTAGTGGGCGCCCGTGGTGAAGCCGTGCTCAGGATCGCCGCCGCCGGCCTGGATGATGGTGGCGTCGAACTGGCCGTTGTCCAGGGCCATCACCGCCTGGGTATGGCCGCCCGCGAAGCTCGACTTCCCGAAAAAGGTGTCCGGATCGATCCCCTGTTCGCGCATCACGGCGCGGGGAAACAGGTAGCCGGAGGTGGAGTTGAAGTCGACGTAGCCGAGGGTCTTGCCCTTCAGGTCCTGGATCGTGCGGTAGGGGCTCTCAGCCATGACCAGCAGGCCAGAATAATAGCCCGTGTCGCCCTCGGCCTGGCGGACGCTCAGGATCGGCTGGGCCAGTTCGCCGATCTGGGCGTCCACATTGGCGTAGCCGCCGCCAGCCATGGTGGCGATGTCCACCTGACCGCTGGAAAGCGCCTGGATCGTGCCGTTGTAGTCCGACGACTCGTAGAGCTTGACCGGAAGGCCCGTCGCCTTGCCGATATAGGTCTTATAGGCGGTCAGGCGCCGCGTGATCATGGGATCGTCCTCCGACCCCCGGACCGCCATGCGGACTTCGCGCATCTGGCTCTGCCAGGCGCCGTCGGGCGCCTTCGCCTCCCCGCCGCACCCTGCAAGGCCAAGGCCGATCGCCGCCAGGATCACACCTGATCGTCGCCGCATGGGGAACCTCTACGCTGTCATGTCCCGGCGTCGCCAAAGGCCCGCCGCCGGGCCGGAGGTTTCGCATTCGGACATGAAGCCGTGGTGACACCTGGCGCGGGCGACGGGCCAATGGCCGCCGCACTTGTCGGGTCGGTGGTCGGGGGCGCAGGGGCGTGGCGGTCAGGCGCACCGTCGCCGCTTAGATAGCGCGCGCCTAGGTCGGGAAGGTCAGCCGCACCTGGGCGCCGGCTCCCGGCGGGAAGTCCAGCCGACCGCCCAACTGGCCCGCCAGACTGTGCATGATGCCAAAGCCCAGACTCAGCCGGCCATCAAGGCCGGAGTTGGTCGCAGGGAAGCCAGGACCATCGTCGGCGATCAGCAGAATGGCTTGCCCCTCCCCTTCCGGCAGCAGGGACACATTGATGCAGCCGGATGTCCGGCCATCGAACGCGTGCTTCAGGGAATTGGTCACCACCTCGGCCACCAGCAGAAACACGGTCACCAGTCGGGGCGTGTCCAGTTCGACGCCTTCGGCCTTCACGTCGCAGACGACGTCGCCCCCGCCGGCGGCCTGCACCAGGTCATCACACAGCTCCCGCAGCGAAGCCGCGACGCTCAGCTCCAGGGTGGCCGGATCGTAAAGCCGCCGGTGAATCTGGGCCATGGTGACAAGGCGCTCGCGGGCCTCATCCAGGGCCTCGGCGGCCTGGGGACTGTCGATGGTCCGCTTCTTGATCTGCAGAAGGGCCGCCACAAAGGTCATGTTGTTGGCCACCCGGTGCTGCAGCTCCTGGAACATCACCCGCTGCCGTTCATAGAGCTGCGCCGTCAGGGCCTGCTCCTGTTCCAGATCATGCAGGGCGCGGCGCATCAGCTCGATCACCGCGATGTCCACGGCCACGACGAAGATGAAAAAGACCAGGGTCAGGCCGCTGGCCGGTGAGAGGCTGAAGCCGATGGGCGGGATGAAGAACCACCAGGCCGCCAGACCCGACAAGACCGCGCAGAGAATGCCCGGCCACATGCCAGCCAGGAAGGCGGTCAGAATCACCGCGGGGAAGAAGGTCAGATAGGGGAAACCGGGCGGCAGCACGCCGTCGAGGGCCCAGCGAACATAGAATCCCAGCGCGGCGCTCAATACGGCCAGACCGTAGGCCAGAAGAGGATTCTGCTGGAAGAGCCGCATAGGGTCTGTGTCGTCCTCCCGCCCCTGGCTCTGGCCTGGGCGGAGATGTGGAACGCGCGCCCGAAGGTCGCCTTCGGATCAACAGCTTCCACACATCCGCAGCCGCTGAGCCGGTCGGGGCGATATTGGCTGTAAGGCCTGCCGGAAAGCTTGTCTATCCGCCCGCCGACACACCCGAGGGCCCGGCGCCGCCGCCCAGATCGTTAACCTTGCCTTAACCATAAAAGACCAACCTTCTCTGGTCTTCCTTGAAGACACCCCACCATCACCAACCTTCTCAAGCCCGGCTCCGGCCGGGCTCTTTTTTTGACTTCGGCTGTGGATAGGGGCGCACCGAAGGCTTGCACCGCCCGCCGCCCCGGCGTATAGCCGCCGCCCTACGGTGCTGATCCCCGATAGCTCAGTTGGTAGAGC
>JAHUZY010000348.1 GCA_019264505.1 Phenylobacterium sp.
GGACCACACCCCATAGGGATCGACCGAGGTCCGCCCCAGGGCCTGGGCCACCGCCGGATGGGTGAGCTCGCCCTTCAGGACGTTCAGGCCCCGCGCCAGATGCGGGTCATCGCTGAGCGCCTCAAGACCCCGGTCGGCCAAGGCCAGGCCGAACGGCAGGGTCGCGTGCACCAGGGCTTCTGAAGAGGTCCGGGGGGCGGCGCCCGGCATGTTGGCCACGCAATAGTGCACCACGCCGTCCACCACATAGGTCGGATCGGCATGGGTGGTCGGTCGCGAGGTCTCAAAACAGCCCCCCTGGTCGATGGAGACGTCCACCAGAACCGAGCCCGGCTTCATCCGCGCCAGGTGCTCGCGCCGGACCAGCTTGGGCGCCGCAGCCCCTGCCGTCAGCACGGCGCCGATCACCACATCGGCGCGCAGCACCTCCTCCTCCACCGCATCGAGGGTGGAGTAGCGGGTCAGGACGCGGCCCAGGAACATGTCGTCCAGCTCCCGCATCCGGGGGATGGAGCGCTCCAGCACCACCACCTCGGCGCCGAGCCCTGCGGCCATGCGGGCGGCGTTCATGCCCACCACCCCGCCGCCCAGGACGCAGATCCGCGCCGGACGCACGCCGGGCACGCCCGACAGCAGCAATCCCATCCCGCCATTGTGCTTGAGCAGGGTCTCGCCCGCGGAAAACACCGCGATCCGGCCGGCCACCTCCGACATGGGGGCCAGCAGGGGCAGCCCGCCTGCGCGATCGGTCACGGTTTCATAGGCTATGGCCGCGCAGCCCGAGGCCAACAGCCCCTCAGTCTGGGCCGGATCGGGCGCCAGATGCAGATAGGTGAAGAGGATGTGGTCGGGGGTCAGCCGCGCCCATTCGGCCGCCTGGGGCTCCTTGACCTTCACGATCAGCTGCGCGCCGGAAAAGACCGCGGCCGCGTCGGCGACCACCTTCGCGCCGGCCCGCTCATAGTCCTGGTCGGCATAGCCGGCGCCTTCGCCCGCGCGGGTCTCGACCAGCACCTCATGGCCGTGCGCCAGATATTCTCGAACCGCCGTGGGCGGCAGCCCGACCCGATGTTCGTTCGGCTTGATCTCGCGGGGCACACCGACGCGCATAACCGCCTCCTGGAGGGCAGATTGTTTTATCAATCCCCAGGTCTGAGGGCGTAACCGTGTTTCGTCAACCCAGGACGCAGGCGTCCAGATTGTCCCGCCGGATGGTTCCGGCCGCCGCCTGGATCCGCCCCGTGCGGCGACGGACATAGGGGCCAGGGTTGTCGGCCTTGTAGCGCAAGGGACTGGGCAGGACGGCGGCCAGGCGGGCGGCCTGGGTGCGGGAGAGGTCCTTGGCGTCGACCCCGAAATTCTTCCGCGCCGCAGCCTGGGCGCCGTAGACGCCAGGGCCGAACTCGATGGAGTTCAGATAGACCTCCATGATCCGAGGCTTGCCCCACATCACCTCGATCAGGACGGTGAAATAGGCCTCGAGCCCTTTGCGGACATAGGAGCGGTCGGGCCAGAGGAAGACGTTCTTGGCCGTCTGCTGGCTGATGGTGGAGCCGCCGCGCACCCGGTCTGAGGACTCATTGTGCGCCAGCGCCTTGCGGATCGCTTCCAGGTCGAAGCCGTGGTGGCTGCAGAAATTGGCGTCCTCCGCAGCGATCACCGAGCGCACCAGATGGGGCGAGATGTCATCGAGGTTCCGCCAGCTGCGGCTGAAGCCTTGCCCCTCGACCAGGCGCTGGACCATCAGGATGGTGATCGGCGGCGGCAGGAAGCGATAGGCGGCGACCGTGAGAACTGGGCCCACGAAGCCGATCATCAGGGCCAGCACCAGGAGGCCCCGGATGATCCGGCCCGCTCGCCCACGCCGGGCGGGCTTGGCCCCGTCAGCCGTTGTCGGCTCAGGCGTATCCCCAGGGGCGGTCGTGTCAGTGTCGCTCAAGCTCGGCCATCCTTGCCTTGACCCTAGGCGCGGCTGCTAACGATGGGAAGACGGCGCGGCAAGCGTCCTAGCCCTGCAGGAGAGCGGCTCCATGAATGTCAGCCAGGCCGTAGCCCAGAGGATCTCGGTCCGCGCCTTTCGTCCCGACCCCGTGCCGGGCGCCCTGGTGCGGGAGATCCTGGAGGCCGCCGCCCGCGCGCCCTCGGGCGGCAATCTCCAGCCCTGGCGGGTCCACGCCCTCACCGGCGCCCCCCTCGAGGCGCTCAAGTCCAAGGTGCGGCAGAATCCCTTCGGCGAGACGCCGGAATACGACGTCTATCCGGCCAATCTGTGGGAGCCCCTGCGCACCCGGCGCTTCCAGTGCGGCGAGGATCTCTACGCCACGATCGGCATTCCGCGGGAGGACAAGGCCGCGCGCCTGGCGCAGCTAGCCAAGAACGGCGAACTGTTCGGCGCGCCGGTCGGCCTCTTTTTCAGCCTCGACCGCAAGGTGGGACCGCCGCAATGGTCGGATGTGGGCATGCTGATGCAGACCATCATGCTGCTGGCTGTGGAGCGGGGCCTGGCCACCTGCGCCCAGGAATATTGGGCCCGCTATCCCCAGACCCTGGCTGAGGTTCTGAACCTGCCGGCCGATCACATGATCTTCTCCGGCATGGCGCTCGGCTATGCTGACCAGACCGCCCCCATCAACACCCTGCGCACCCGCCGCGACCCGTTCGAGGTCTGGGGCGAGATGCACGGCTTCGAAGAGGCCTAGGGCGCTTCGGCTATGCCGGCTGCGCCGTCCTCGTCGCCCCAGGCCACGCGCTTGCCGTCGGCTGAGATGGCCAGGGCGGTGATGGCCGCGCCCTTTTCGGCCTTCAGCATCTCGATCTTCTGACCCTCGAGGTCGCAGACCCAGACCCGGCCGTCCTCCAGGCCTGCGGCGACGCGGCGGCCGGTCGGGGTTCCGGCCACCTGGGCCACCAGGGTGGAAGCGTCAAAGCCGACCTCGGCGGCCTCCTTGCCCATGGGGCCGGCCGATCCGCCGAAGGGCCAGATCACCACCCCCTGCGCGCCGGACGTGGCCAGAAACTGGCCCTTGGACATGAAGACGAGGCTCTTCACCTTGGCGGGATAGCCGCCCATGCGCATGTTCTTCTCGTCGGCCACCCGCCAGCCGTGCAGCTGATTTTCCTGCATCGACGACATCAGGAACTTGCCGTCCGGGCTCCAGGCCAGAGCGATATGGCTTCCGGCCCAGGCCAGGATGGTGGGCTTCTGTTCGGCGATCCGCGCGAACCACAGGTGGGCGCCGCCATAGACCGCCACCGCCAGACGCCGGCCCTTGGGATCGAAGGCCAGGCCCAGGGCCGAGGACTCGTGGACGAAGGTGCGGGCGAAGTCGGGGTCGGCGGCGTCGCGCACATGGACCGCCTTTCCCGCGGCGAAGGCGATCAGGCCCGACTCTGGGCTGGCGGTCACCGCGTCGATCCAGCGGCCCTTGATCTCGGCGATCTCTTCTGGCCCGGAGGTCCGCGACCAGACCAGGCGGCCATCATCACCGCCGGTGACGACGCCCTCGCCCGACGGGTGCAGGCAGGCGCAGAGGATCGCGCCGTCATGGGCCTCGACCACCTCGCCGGAGTCGAATCTGACCGTCCCATCCCCGAGGGCGAAGACCCCCCGGCCGGACTTGGTGAACAGGGCGGCGGAGACATAGGCGTCGAAATCATAGGGCATGGGGCTGCATAGACGGCGAACGCGGGTCTTGCCCAGAGGGCCGATGCAAGGAATCCAGGCGTCCGACGACGCCAGTTGCGGCGCCGCCCCCGCCCAACCGCATGAAACCCCCCGGCCGCTGGCGCCTTGAGACTTTACAATCGCGTTTCTACAGGCGAATGGTCGAGACGAAACGGACGGTCGCGGGCCTACGCGACCCTATGGGAAGGAATTGCATATGGCGGCGAAGCTGAGTGGCGGGGGCGGCTCCAAGTTCGACCTCGGCCAGAACAGCGACATCAACGTCACGCCCTTCGTGGACGTGATGCTGGTGCTCCTCATCATCTTCATGGTGGCGATTCCCGCCGCGACGGTGTCGATCAAGCTCGACCTGCCGCCGGCCATCCCGCCGCCGCCCGGCACCGTGGTGGAAGAGCCCACCCTGATCAACGTGCAGGAAGGCGGCGCGATCTTCATCGGCGAGCGCCCGACCACCCTGGCCACCCTGGCGTCGGACCTGGCCTCCGAGCTGGCCGTGCCGGTCCCCACCGAAGAACGTGTCTATATCCGCGCCGATCGTACGGTGCGTTATGGCGAGTTCATGTCGGTGATGAACCAGCTGCAAACCGATGGCTACTTCCTGGTCGCCCTGATCAACGAAGAGCTCTCCTGATCCTAAAGGGCGTGACAAGGTCGCGCCCAGACAGGCTCTGAACATGCGAACGCCCGCCGGATCACCGGCGGGCGTTTTCATTTGGGGTATGTTCTGAATGTGGCGGCTCAGGCCGCGCAGGCCTCGAAGCCGGCCTTGAGCTTGGCCTCATCCAGATTGCGGCCGATGAAGACCATCTTGCTGGACCTCGGCTCGCCCTCGCGCCAGTCCCGTTGGAAATCGCCCTCCAGGATCATGTGAACCGCCTGGAAGACCAGCCGCCGGTTCTCGCCGGCCACGTCCAGGATGCCCTTGGCCCGCAGGATGTCGGGACCCTGCTCCTGCAGGAGGGCGTTGAGCCAGTTGGTGACCCGGGTCCCGTTCAGGGGCTGATCGAAGGTGAGCGACACGCCGCGGATGCCGGCCTCCGCCACGTGATCGTGACCATGATCGTGGCCGTGGTCATGTCCATGATGGTGGTCGTGCCCATGGTCGTGATCGTGATCGCAGGACTCGTCATGCACATGGCCAGGCTCGCCGTGGGCCGGATTGAGGAATTCCGGGTCCAGGCCCGTGATCCGCTCCAGGTCGAAGCCGCCCCGACCCAGCACCGCCTCCAGCGGCACATTGGACCGCTGGGCGCGATGGATGGGCGCCAGGGGGTTGATCCGCCGGATCTGCGCCTCCACCGCCGCCAGCTCGGCCGGGGTCACCAGATCGGTCTTGTTCAGGATGATCTGGTCGGCGAAGGCGATCTGCTCGACGGCCTCGTGGCTGTCGGCCAGGCGCAGGGGCAGGTGCTTGGCGTCCACCACCGTGGTCACCGAGTCCAGCTGCGCCTTGGCCCGGACATCATCGTCGACGAAGAAGGTCTGGGCCACAGGGCCTGGGTCGGCTAGGCCCGTGGTCTCGACGATGATGGCGTCGAACTTGCCCTTGCGCTTCATCAGGCCCGACAGGACGCGGATGAGGTCGCCGCGCACGGTGCAGCAGACGCAGCCATTGTTCATCTCGAAGACTTCTTCGTCGGCGCCGACGATGAGGTCGTTATCGATGCCCACCTCGCCGAACTCGTTGACGATGACGGCGTAGCGCTTGCCGTGGTCCTCGCTGAGGATGCGATTGAGCAGGGTGGTCTTGCCGGCGCCGAGATAGCCGGTCAGGACGGTGACGGGGATTTTATCGGTCATGGGCCTCATCTAATCCCTGACCCGGCCCGAGGGAACAGGCTGGGGCGCGGTTCGACGCCTCAGACACCCTTGACCTGAGCCTGGACGTTATAGACTAACACCGTTCGCGCCACGTCGGGGCGCCGCCCCGGAAACGCCCCAGTGTCCAAGGACCAAGAGACAAGGACTGCGACGCCCCCGCCAGGCCCCCTGGACGGCTTCCGCGCCGACCGGGTCTATCTGGGCGCCGATCATGGGCGCAACGAGCGGCGGGTCTGGCTGGCGGCGGGCATCTGCGCCCTCACCCTGACCGCCCAGCTGGCCGGCGGCCTGGCCTTCAATTCCATGGCCCTGGTGGCCGGCGGCATCCATATGGCCGCCCATGTGGCCGCGCTCAGCGTGGCCGGCCTCGCCTATCTGCTGGCCCGCCGCTACGCCGCCGACCGGCGCTTCAGCTTCGGGGCGGGCAAGGTGGGCTATCTGGCGGCCTTCGCCAATGCGGTGGCCCTGGGGATCACCGCCCTACTGCTCGCGGGCGAAAGCCTCACCCATTTCAGCGGCGGCGCTGAGACCCACTTTCATGAGGCCTCGCAGCTCGCCGTGGCGGTCCTGGCCGTCAATCTCCTCTGCATGTGGCTGCTGCGCCCGGCCCGGGTCGCGCACGACCGCCAGGACGACGACGACGTCAATCTGCGCGGCGCCCATCTTCACCTGGCCGCCGATGTGGTGGTCTCCATACTCTCTATCGCAGGCCTGCTGGCCGGCGGGCGCCTGGGCTGGACCTGGGCTGATCCGCTGGCGGGCCTGCTGGGCGCCCTGCTGGTGGGCCGTTTCGCCTGGACCCTGGGGACCAGCGCCGGCGCCGTCTTGCTGGACATGACCCCGAGCCCCCGCCTGACTGGCGAGGTCCGCGGGCGGCTGGAGGCCCTGGGGGTCCGGCTGATCGACCTGCATCTCTGGCGTCTGGGGCCTGGCCACCACGCCGCCATCGCCGTGGTGGACGATCCGGAGGGGCGTCCGGCCCAGACCTTCCGCGCCCAACTGGCCGACCTGACCGGTCTCAGTCACCTCACCGTTGAGGTCCGCCACACCCCGCGGGAAGAGTCCGGGGAATCCCCCGGGCCTGCGTTGACTCACCAGTCTGCGTCTGTATAAGTCCGCGGCTCTCGCCCGCGGGGTTTCTCGCGGGCGTAATCCTTTTTGTATTCAAGTCCAAGGCGCGAACCATGTACGCGGTGATCAAGACCGGCGGCAAACAGTACCGGGTCCAACCTGGTGACCTGCTTGTGGTTGAAAAGCTGGATGGCGAACCCGGCGCGAACGTCGCGTTCGGCGACGTCCTGATGCTGGGCGACGGCGAGACCGTGACCCTCGGCGCCCCCGTGGTGGACGGCGCCAGCGTCGAGGCGACCCTGATCGAAACCCGCAAGGGCGAGAAGGTGAAGATCTTCAAGAAGATCCGTCGCCAGGGCTACCGCCGGACCCGCGGCCATCGCCAGTTCGAGAGCGTCCTGCGCGTCACCTCGATCGCCGGTGTCGGCAAGACCGACAAGTGGGACGGCGAGGTCGACCTGACCCCGAAGTCCGTGCTGGACGCCCGGGCCCGCGGCCTGAGCACCGAAGTCCGCGCGCCGGTCGAGGCCAAGCCGGCCAAGGCCGCCGCTGAGCCCGCCGCCGAGGCTGAGGCCCCCAAGGCCGCCGCCAAGCCGAAGGCCGCCAAGGCCGAGGCCGGCGAAAAGAAGGCTGCGCCGAAGAAGGCCGCCGCCAAGAAGGAATCGGACGCCGAATAGGCGTCCCACGGTTTAGGAGAGCACCATGGCTCACAAGAAATCTGGCGGTTCGTCGCGTAACGGTCGCGACTCGGCTGGCCGTCGTCTCGGCGTGAAGAAGTTCGGCGGCGAAGCTGTGCTCGCCGGCAACATCATCGTGCGCCAGCGCGGCACCAAGTATTACCCGGGCGCCAATGTGGGCATGGGCCGCGACCATACGCTCTTCGCGCTCGAGACCGGCGCGGTGAAGTTCATCACCAAGCGCGACGACCGCACCTATGTGACGGTGGTCCAGGCGGAGATGGCCGCCGCCGAATAGGCGGACCGCCTCTCTTCCGGTTCCGCCTCTCACCGACTGAGGCGGACCGGACAGGAAAACTCCGAATGGGGAGTCCGGCCGCCGGACTCCCCGTTTTCGTTTTCCAAGGGCTCCCGTCAGAGGGGCCGGGAGGATCAGATGAGCATTCCAGACGACGGGTCGCCCGTCATCGCCACGCCCCGCCTGAAGCTGCGCGCGCCCCGCGCCGCCGATGCGCCGAAGATCGCCGCCCTGGCCAATGACCCGGACGTGGCGCGGATGACCACCCGCATGCCGCACCCCTACAGCCTGGCCGACGCCGAGACCTTTCTGGAGGCCTGCGCCAGCCAGGATCCGACGCAGGAGACCGTGTTCGCCATCGAGCACGATGGCGAGGGGCTGGTGGGGATGCTGGGCTTTCATCCGGACGAGGACGGCCGCACGGAGCTCGGCTACTGGCTCGGCCGGCCGCACTGGGGCCAGGGTCTGGCCACCGAGGCGGCTGGAGCGGCCCTGGTCTGGGCGGGCCAGGACTGGAAGCGGCGCTATCTGCTGGCCGGCCACTTCGCCGACAACCCGGCCTCGGGCCAGGTGCTGTGCAAGACCGGCTTTCTCTATACCGGCGACGTGGTCCTGCGCCATTCGCTGGCCCGGCGCGCGCCGGCGCCCACTCGCATGATGGTCTGGCTCGCCTAGCCCATCCCCATATATGATATCGGGACCCGACCCGCCGGTCCGACGCCGGTGGGACGGACCCACCCTGGAACGCCGATGAAATTTCTCGACCAGTGCAAGATCTATATCCGCTCAGGAAACGGCGGCGGCGGCGCCGTCTCCTTCCGGCGGGAGAAGTACATCGAGTACGGGGGCCCGGACGGGGGCGACGGCGGCCGGGGCGGCGACGTCTGGATCGAGGCGGTGGACGGCCTCAACACCCTGATCGACTACCGCTATCAGCAGCATTTCAAGGCCGAGACCGGCGAGCACGGGATGGGCCGCAACCGGCACGGCCACGCCGGCGCCGATGTGGTGCTCAAGGTGCCGGTGGGCACCCAGGTTCTGGACGAGGACAAGGAAACCCTGATCGCCGACATGGATCAGGCCGGCCAGCGCCTGCTGCTGCTCAAGGGCGGCAATGGCGGCTGGGGCAATGACCGGTTCAAGGGGCCGATCAACCAGGCGCCCCGCCATGCCAATCCCGGCCAGGATGGCGAGGAACGCTGGATCTGGCTGCGGCTGAAGCTGATCGCCGATGTGGGCCTGGTGGGCCTGCCCAACGCCGGCAAGTCCACCTTCCTGGCGGCGGTTTCGGCGGCCAAGCCGAAGATCGCCGACTATCCCTTCACCACCCTCGCGCCCAATCTTGGGGTCGTCGATCTGTCCACCAATGAGCGCTTCGTCATCGCCGATATTCCCGGCCTGATCGAAGGCGCCTCAGAAGGCGCCGGCCTCGGCACCCGCTTCCTGGGGCATGTGGAGCGCACCGCCGTGCTGATTCACCTGGTGGACGCCACCCAGGACGATGTGGGCGAGGCCTATCGAACCATCCGCCAGGAGCTGGCCGCCTATGGCGAGGGCCTGGAGGACAAGCGCGAGATCCTGGCGCTCAACAAGGTCGACGCCCTGGATGACGAGACCCGAGCGGCCAAGGCCGCCGAGCTGACGGAGGCCGCCGGCCACGCCCCGGCCCTGATTTCCGGGGTCTCCGGCGAAGGGGTGACCGAGCTGCTGCGGGCCGCCTGGGGTCAGGTGCGC